>NZ_CBDBPA010000002.1:0-10084 GCF_965208485.1 Candidatus Poriferisodalis sp. | reverse complement strand
AGAGGCTGTCCGCTCCGGCTCCTCCTGTGAGTCTGTCGTTGTCGGCGTTGCCCCAGATGGTGTCGTTGCCGTTGCCGCCTCGCAGCGTGTCTGCGCCTGGGCCGCCCCAAATGGTGTCGCCGCCGGCATGGCCGTCGAGTGTGTCGTCGCCTAGGCCGCCCCAGATCAAGTCGTCACCGCCGCCGCCTGTGACGGTGTCTGCTCCTGGGCCGCCGTTGAGCCGATCGGTACCCGAATTCGCGAGCAGTGTGTCATCACCCGCGGCGCCCCAGATGGCGTCGTCTCCTGGTCCGCCGTCGAGCGTGTCTGCGCCTGGGCCGCCCCACACTGTGTCGTTGCCGTCGCCCGCATTGACATCATCGTCACCGTTGCCGCCGATGACGATGTCGTTGCCGCCGATGCCGCGGAGGTCGTCGTCGCCGTCGAGCCCGCAGATCACGTCGTCGCCGGGAGTTCCACGAATAATGTCGTCACCGGACGTGCCGACGATCGTGCAGTCCGCCGTGCCAACCATCACGGTCACCTCAGCGGCGGCACAGTTGCCGAGCGAGTCGCACACCACGTAGGAGAACGAAACGGTGCCCCCAAGAGCAGTTGCGCTGTAGCTGACCACGGCGCGGCCGTCGGCGTCTTCAGTGACGAAGGCCGCCCCGTCGGATGGCGCTGTGGTAACGCTCAGCGTGGCGGGGTCGATGTTCTCGTTGGGATCGTGGTCGTTCGCGAGCACATCGACCTCGACCGTCTGGGACACGTCGACCCAGACCCAGTCGTCTTCGGGTTCAGGAACCGACTGCGCGACGACCGTCGACGGCGACAGGATCATCTCGTAGTCGTCGTCCACGACAGCGTCTGCGGTGTCGAGGCTGTACACCGAGTCCATGCCGGGTCCGCCGTGAATCGTGTCGATACCCGTGCCGGCGACGATGCGATCGTTGCCGCCGCCGCTGTAGATCGTGTCCGCTCCAGCGCCGCCGTACACCCACTCCACTCCGGCGCCGCCGAGGATGACGTCGTCGCCGCCCTTGCCGTCGATGATGTGGAACGCTCGCCAGTCCTCGCGGTCGGGCACGCACAGCACGTCGTCACCCGCAGTGCCCTCGATCAACGGCACTCCATCGGTACCGGTGACCGTGCAGCCCCCATTCACGGTGATCGTCAAGTCGGCGCGGCCGCCGAACCCCCACCCGTCGTACACCACATAGGAAGTCTCGACTGTGCCCCAGAACCCCGCATCAGGCGTGAAGGTCACCGCGCCGGTTGCGGTGTCCACGCTGAACCTACCGCCATCGACCGGCCGCACAGCAACCGAGCCGGGATCCAGCGCGCCGCCGGTCGAGTCTGTGTCGTTGGCGAGCACCGCGACCTGTACTGCTGTGCCACGCGTTGTGGTCGCGGTGTCCGCTGCCGCGCAGGGCGCCGTGCCCGGATATGCGACCAGCGGCTCAGTCATCAACAACGTATGCGTACCGCCGTCGGAGTCGACGCCCGTTGCGCGGGCGGCATACGCGCGCGGCGCGGGATCATCGCTCGCGGCAGGCGGCGTGGGCATCGTCCAAACTGCCTCGATGTCGCCGTCGGCATCCGCCGTGGCTGCGGCGACAGACGCAGCGGACACCGTGGCATCGCCCAGCGAAATGCCCGCAGTCGAGAACGCCACTGACGCACCCGCAGCGAACCCGCTGCCGCTCAGGGTGACCTGCTCGCCTGCGGAGATGAACTCCGCGCCGCAGCCCGAGCCCACCGCAGCGCGACGCACCAGCAACGGCCCCGAGGAATCCATCGGCGAAGTGCTGCGAGCCTCGGGCAAGCCCTCTTCAGCTACGCCCTCGCCAGTCAGAGCCTTCGTGCCTGTTGCCCCGGCCGACGGCACGCCGATTGAACTGCCGCGGAGTGCCGGTGAGGACGATCCGCGGCTGCTTCCTGACTGCGGCGATGGGTTCGACGGCAGCCCCGCCCCGTTCAGCATCACACTGGGTCGCCGAACTGCATCACGGATGAACTGCTCCAGCACCGCCGCATAAGTACGGTGCCCCGCTGCCGTCGGATGAAACGAGCCATCCGATGTGCCGATGCTGCTCTCCTCATCAGGCACATAACCACGGAGCCACGGTTCGGATGTGCATGGCGAATGCCGCTCCCAACGTGCAGGCTCGCCCGACGACGAGACCGCACCTGCCGCGTCCACATAGTGCACGCCGGCTGTCTCGGCAGCCCGACGGATCATCGAATTGAGTTCATCGGCGGTGTTCCGCAAGAACACCGCCTCGCTCGCCTCCAGATTCAAGCTGTCGCTGAACAGAAACGCCGCCAAGTCTGCCGGGAATGCCCACCACCCTGATACAGCGTGGTAATTCTGATTGGCGCGAAAAGCCTCGCAGGCATCACCTTCGATCAAGGTGACGTAATCGACGATCACTTCGACGCAATGCCGCGAGAGTCCAGCTTTCTCCAAGAATGATGTATTGCGTGTCGACTCGTAGTCGCCAATCACCTCAGGAGTGGCATCGGTGCATTCGTTCAAGACCGGCGTCAGATACGGATAGCCGAGCACGTACACCGAGGCATTGGGAGCTACCAACTTGACCTGCTGGAACACCGCTTCGAGACTCGTTCTGACCGACTCCAAGTCAGAGACCAAGTCACTAGGCCCACAACCGGCTGCGCTCTCAAGGCTGACGCAGCCGGCGATTACGTCACCGAAGCCCGCGTCGTTGCCGCCGATGGTGATCGTGATCATGTCCACATCGCTCATGGCCTGGACGTTCGCGAGCGACACGGCCTGTCGCGGTTCGAGAAACGACTCGTCTGCCGCGGAAGGGCGTCGAGAATCGGCCAAATCCGGGAGGGTGCTGTCGTTGTCGGGGTCGAGAGGGTGATAGATGTGGGCGGTCTCTGCGCCGGTGCACGCGAAGGTGTCGAAGGTGACGTCGATGCCGAGAGTGGTGTCGCCGAGGAATTCGTTCTTGAGCACCACCGGGTAGGCGAGGCTCCAGCGACGGCAGCTCTCACCAGCGGGATTGTCAGTGAGATAGCTCCCAGTGAAGCCGGGAGCGTCGTCACGGCCGGATTCGCCTGCTGAGTATGAGTCTCCGAGTGCGACGTAGTTGACGGCTTTGGCGAGGGGGACGCGCAGGGTGCTGGCTGGTTCGGGTGTGACGATGCGCTGGTTCTCGTCGACGGTTTCGAAGTCGTAGCTGCTGTCTTGGTCGGTGTCGAGCCAGACACGCAGCAGATCGTGCTGTTGGCGCAGCACGCTGACCGCTCCCGGCGGCACCAAGAACCGCACATCGACATGGCCGCGCGCGTCGGTCACGCAGATTCTCGAGTAACCCGGCGAAGGGACCACGTCGGTGGGCGGCACCGAGCACATCACCGCTGCGGTGCGGCTGGGGCCTGCCAGCATCGACACGCCTACCGGGGTTTCAGCGACGGGGTCCCGGCGGTAGATCGGCCCGCCGAATGTGTGCCCGATCACCTCGTCGGTTTGGGTGCGCAGGGCGAGCCGCAGCGACGTGTAGTGCCCCGCACGGCTGACCCGATCGCTCCACGGCGTCACCAGCGACACCTCAAAGCGCTGCGGCATCCCGAATGCGGTCTCGCCGTCCGCGCCGAGGACCCGGGACTCGAAATCGGACTCGAAGTCCACAAACGGCTCACCGCGGCCGTGGGTGCCGTCACGATCAGCGTCGATCCACGCCAGCAGCTGATGCATCTGCCCGATGCTGGCATCGGGAATGCGCACCAGATGGGTCGAACGCCCCGCGACATCACCCGTGATCGGGCGGGCGACCGAGTCGGCGACACAGCCCTGGCCCGTGCCGGTGGAGCGGGTCACCTGCTGGATGCCGGCACGGGTGATGCAATGGCCGCTGGCGCCCAGGCTCGACGCGGGCCCCGAGGTGACCTCCACCCCGACCGGCAGCCCCACCGCCTCGCTGGAGGCGGCGCAGGTCACGTCCACATCCACGAACACATGAGAATCGCCCCCATAGCCCGACTGGGCGAAATCGAACACCCCCGCCACAGAACCGGTCAACACGGCGCCTTCGCACGGCGCGACCCGCGACAGACCCGGCACAGTCCCGTCGTCGTCGATGATGGTGGCTGTCGCGGTGGTGTCCGCGAGCGTCGCGCCGGCGGAAACGGTCAGATTGATGCTGAACGTCTCGGTGCTTTCTGGGGTGTTGTCGTCGGTGACGGGCACGGCGATCGTCGCGAAGCGAGCGCCGGCGGGTATCTGCAGCGTCCCCGAGGAGCCCTGGTAGTCCGAGCCCGCAGCGGCGGTGCCCGACACGGTGCTCCATGGCAGCGAGACCGATGTGTCGGCGGTGTCGGTGCCGGGCTGGACCGTCACCGTGAACACAGCCTCGCCGTCGCCTTCGGTCACCGACGCGTCGGTGACCGACACCCGCGCCGGCTCGCAGAACGACACGCCCGCATCGAGCCTGACGTTCGGGACCGCAGAAAGCGACGCAGGCACACAGCCCGACAGCCGATTGCCGTCGAGCCACAGCCAGGCGAGGTTGGTGAGGCTGCCGATCTCAGCAGGCAAACCAGTCAACCGATTGCTGGAGAGATACAGCGTGGTGAGGTTGGCGAGATCGGCGATTTCGGCTGAGATCGCACCGGTCAGCTGATTGGTGTGCAGGTACAGGCGGGTGATGTTGTCGTCGGTGTTGGTGGTGACGCCGGACCGGTCCCGAACCGGTGCGGCGGTGCCCCAGTTGGCGTTGCGGGTCCAGTTCGACCCGCCGGTCGCGCTATAGAACGCCATCAGCGCGACGCGTTGCGCAGCAGGGGTGGCCGGCGTGTCGCGTGCGGTGCGTCCGGGGCGCCGCGGCTTGTCGACGCCGACAGTGCCGCGGATGGTGTCATCTCCTTCGGTGCCGGTGATCGTGCAATCCGCAGTGCTGGCCATGATCGTCACCTGAGCGGACTCGCAGGCTCCCAGCGAGTCGCACACCTCATAGGCGAACAACACCGTGCCGCCCGCCGGGCCAGCCGTGTGCTCCACCACCACGTCACCAGCCGCACCGAACCCAGCGGCGAACGGCGCCAATGCGCCTAGCGGGGTATCGGCATCAGCCCTGCGACCCCTCAGCACCCCGGCCGTCGGGCTCACCAGCAGCCGCGCGTTCGCGACCCATGAACTCCCGCCAACGCCGGTCCATGTCCTGTGCGTTGGATGTCCGGCGGTCGGTCAGTCCCTGTGACGATGCCGTTGCCGGGGCGCGCACCACGATCGTGCCTGCGAGCTTGTCGCGCCAGCCGCGCCGCTGGGGGTCCCACAGCACCGAGGCGTGCACCAGCATCCAAACGCCGAACGACGCCACGGCGAGCCACACCCCGGGGGTTCCCTCGGTTCCGCTCCACAGCGCCCATGTCAGTGCGGCGGCACCCACCAGCAGCGGCACCGCGCCGGCTGCCCAGCGCAGCAGTGCACGGCCAGGCATTGGCGGGCCGCTGTGGCCGAGATTCACCACTTTGACGCGTGCAATCCGCTGACCCGGAGTCGCGCCCCAGCAGCTGGCAACAATCGGCCCGCACACCACAAGAACCATCACAGCCATCGCCGTGGACGGCACCCAATGGAACGCGCTGTCGGCCACTGCTTCGCTATAGGTCGCATTGCCTCTATGCAAGTGATGCACGCCGTAGTTCTCCAACGCACCCAGCACCGACCACGTCCCCCACACCACGAACGGAGCCGCGCAGACCGCATCGACCAGCCACGCAACCGCACGCGCCAGCACACCCCCGCCCGCCGCCACGTGAACCTCGCCGCGCTCGGTCAACCCGCGGCGTCCCTCCAGCTCAGCGCCGGCGCCCGTGCGCGGGGCATTCACCACCACCGTGCCCGCAAGCCTGTCATGCCAGCCCCGCCAGTCGCGGCCCGATGTCATCGACGCTGCGAGCATCAACATCACCACGAGCCAGCCCACGCCCAGCGTCAGCACCCCCGCCGCACAAGGCAACAGCACTCGCAGCCATGACCTGCGGTACGAGACCCATCCGCCGTCCGCGAAACACACGACCCGGATCCCCACCGCCCGCTTGCCCACCGTCGCACCCCATCGCGCCACCATCACCGGCTCGTACAGCACCAGCACCCACAATCCCACCACGCCGCCGAGGCCCAGCAAGCGCTGCTCGACATTGCCGCCCAACGCCGCGAAGGAGAAGAAGATCAGTGACTGCGCAACCATCACAACAGCAGGCAACAACACGACCATGTCCAACAACCTGGCCCCATAACGCCGCTCCGGCTCCGCCAGCACGACCGTGCGGCCGTTGCCCAACCGGGCCTCACCGCCGCGGTAGGTACCGCTCATCGCAGCGACACTCCTGACGCTGGGCAATAGCACCAACCTCTGAGCCCTGGGCGAGAAACGGCAACCGGGTCGCGGCGGCAGCGATTGCGAACCGCAGCAGACTCGCAGGCACTGACCACCACTGGGTCGCCACAGCGCGTCGACAACGATTCGCGCAGGCCCATCGTCGATCACTCACAACCCGTCGTGGTGTCGAAGCGGACGCAGGTGTCGGCGCCCGGACCGCCGTCTGCGTGATCGACTCCATTGCCGCCGTCGAGGGTGTCCGCGTCGATGCCGCCCCAGAGACGGTCGTCGCCCGCGCCGCCTCGAAGCGTGTCCTCACCCGGGCCGCCGTGGAGCTCGTCGTCGTGGCCGCCCCCGTCGAGCGTGTCGACGCCGGGACCGCCCCACAGTGTGTCGTTCTGGGTGTTGCCGTCGAGATGGTCGTCGCCTGCGCCGCCGTGCAGCATGTCGGCACCGGCACCGCCGGTAGCGGTGTCGTTGTCGGCGTCGCCCCAGATGGTGTCGTCGCCGGGGCCGCCGCGAATCGTGTCCATGCCGGGGCCTCCCCAGATGGTGTCGCTGCCGGCGTGGCCGTCGAAGGCGTCCGCTCCGGAGCCGCCCCAGATCAGATCATCACCGCCGCCGCCCGTGACCTTGTCGTCACCCGCGCCGCCGTCGAGGGTGTCTGCGTCGATGCCGCCCTTCCGCCGGTTGTCGCCAGCGCCGCCGCGCATCGCGTCATCACCAGGGCCGGCCCGGATTAGGTCGTTCTGGTAACTCCGAACCACGGTGCATCCAATTGCTAGCCGGAGCCGCCGCTTGTTCGGCCGTCGCCGTTTGCCGAGCTGCGCAAAACGATGGTTCTTGCGGCTCTGTCGTGCAGACTGCTGCCGTTGCCGGGGCGCAGTCGGCCGGCGATGCACAACACGCCTGACATGAACGGCAGCCCCGCGACGACGCCGTAGAAGACCGCGTTCAGCAGCACCCATGCGAGGTCGTTCTCGGCGAAGGGAGTCTCGCGTCCTCCGTCGATGAAGGAGAAGATGTCGCCGCCGCGTCCGCCGTAGTCGTCGAGTAGCAGCGCTGCGAGCGCCTCCCAGGAGACCCACAGCAGCACGCCACCCCACACGACCGGGACTGCCCAGCGCACCAGCGCCTGGCAGAGCGTCGGAGTCCTGGTGGGATCGGACCGCTGTCGCACTCTGATCCCGAACATCAGCTTGCCCAACGTGCAGCCAGTCCGCGAGATCACTACCGGCTCATAGGCCACCAGCACCGCGCCCGCGACCCAACTCACGATCCAGTTCTGGGGGGGCCCCGCCGTGTCCCTCTCCCCCCAAATGTTCCAATACAGAAACGCCGACCAGGCGAATATGAAGTACGCGAGCGGAAGTCGCAGCAGCGTGTCGACGCATCTCGCGCCGAGCCGTCTGCCCAGCCCCGCCACGACGAGCGACCCATCCGGGTCGATTACGTCGGGCGGCGTAACTCCTGCTGCTGTGTTGCCGTTGCGATCCGGGTTTGTCATGGCCTGCCGGATGGCTCGCAGCTTGTTGTGGTGCCGGCGCGGCTGCAGGTGTCCGCGCCGTCGCCGCCGTCGAGGTGGTCGGTGCCGTTGCCGCCCTCGAGCGTGTCCGCGTCGATTCCTCCCCACAACCGGTCATCGCCCGCGCCGCCTCGCAGCGTGTCCGCTCCGGGGCCGCCGTGGAGCTCGTCGTCGTGACCTTGGCCGTTGAGGATGTCGTCGCCGGGGCCACCCCACAGCGCGTCGTTCTGGGTGTTGCCGTAGAGAGTGTCGCTGCCCGCGCCGCCATGAAGGCTGTCTGCTCCAGCCCCTCCGATGAGACTGTCGTTGTCGGCGTTGCCCCAGATGGCGTCGTCGCCATTGCCGCCTCGCAGCATGTCTACGCCCGGTCCGCCCCAGAGGACATCGTTCCCGGCGTGCCCGTCGAGGGTGTCGTCGCCGGGTCCGCCCCAGATCAGATCGTCACCGCCGCCGCCGGTCACGGCGTCGTCTCCCGGACCGCCGTCGAGGCGGTCGTCGCCAGCATTCGCGAGCAGCGTGTCGTCGCCGCTGTCACCCCAGACGGTGTCATTGCCGTCGCCTGCGTTGATGTCGTCGTCGCCGGGGCCTCGAATCGTGTCGTTGCCGCCTAGCGCGCAGATCACGTCGTCGCCGGGTGTGCCGCGGATCGTGTCGTCCCCCTCGGAGCCGACGATGGTGCAGTCGACAGTGCCGGCCATGATCGTCACCCGAGCGGACTCGCAGGCCCCCAGCGAGTCGCACACCTCATAGGCGAACAACACCGTGCCGTCCGCGTCAGGGGCCGTGTACTCCACCGCCGTGACGCCGTCAGCGGCGACGACAACCGCGGCGGTGCCGCTCGCAGGCGCCGCCGTGAGTGTCAGCGTGGAGGGGTCTAGGACCCCGTTGGGGTCGTGATCGATGCCCAGCACGTCGGCGCACACCGCGACCGGATAGAGCATCGCCGACAGCCCAGATCGCGCCATCACCGCTATGGCACGACATCGTCGGCGGAGCCGTCGCGCAAAGCGCAGCCATCGCGGCTGTCATCCTCGCCGCCCAACGGCGATCCCTCATCCATGAAGCGCTGCCAGCGCTCATCCATCGAGCCGTGTTCGCGTTTGCGCCGCCGCGCACGTCGCACCCCGGCACGACCCCCAGCGCCAGCACGCAGCGACACCGCCGACGCCCTGGTCACCACCACCGTGCCCGCAAGCCTGTCATGCCAGCCCCGCCAGTCGCGGCCCGATGTCATCGACGCTGCGAGCATCAACATCACCACGAGCCAGCCCACGCCCAGCGTCAGCACCCCCGCCGCACAAGGCAACAGCACTCGCAGCCATGACCTGCGGTACGAGACCCATCCGCCGTCCGCGAAACACACGACCCGGATCCCCACCGCCCGCTTGCCCACCGTCGCACCCCATCGCGCCACCATCACCGGCTCGTACAGCACCAGCACCCACAATCCCACCACGCCGCCGAGGCCCAGCAAGCGCTGCTCGACATTGCCGTCCGACGCCGCGAAGGAGAAGAAGATCAGTGACTGCGCAACCATCACAACAGCAGGCAACAACACGACCATGTCCAACAACCTGGCCCCATAACGCCGCTCCGGCTCCGCCAGCACGACCGTGCGGCCGTTGCCCAACCGGGCCTCACCGCCGCGGTAGGTACCGCTCATCGCAGCGACGCTCCTGGCGCTGGGCAATAGCACCAGCCTCGGCGTCCTGGGCGAGACACGGCAACCGGGTCGCGGCGGCTGAGATTGCGAACCGCAGCAGACTCGCAGGCACTGACCACAACTGGGTCGCCACAGCGCGTCGACAACGATTCGCGCAGGCCCATGGTGGATCACTCACAACCCGTCGTGGTGTCGGCGCGGATGCAGGTGTCGGCGCCCGGACCGCCGTCTGCGTGATCGACTCCGTTGCCGCCGTCGAGGGTGTCCGCGTCGATGCCGCCCCAGAGACGGTCGTCGCCCGCTCCGCCCCGCAGCATGTCTGCGCCTAGGCCGCCGTGGAGTTCGTCGTCGTGGCCGCCCCCGTCGAGCGTGTCGGCGCCGGGACCGCCCCACAGAGTGTCGTTCTGGGTGTTGCCGTCGAGGCGGTCATCACCGGTGCCGCCGTGGAGGCTGTCGGCTCCTGCGCCGCCGCTGAGGGCGTCCGCGTCGGTCCCGCCCCAGAGGCGGTCGTGGCCGTTGCCGCCCCGCAGCATGTCTTCGCCCGGGCCGCCCCACAGG
>NZ_CBDBPA010000001.1:0-7565 GCF_965208485.1 Candidatus Poriferisodalis sp. | reverse complement strand
CCGAGGATGACATCGTCGCCGCCCTTGCCGTCGATGACATGAAACGCCCGCCAGTCATCACGATCCGGTACGCAAAGCACATCGTTACCCGCAGTTCCCTCGATCAGCGTCACCCCGGCGCTGCCGGTGACTGTGCAGCCCGCACTCACGGTGATAGTGAGATCTGCTTCGACGCCGATCCCCCAGCCGTCGTAGATCGCGTATGTCGTGGCGACAATGCCCCAGAACCCCGGATCGGGAGTGAACGTCACCGCGCCGGTCGTCTCGTTGACTGCGAATGTGCCGCCCACAGCCGAGCGAACCTCCACAGTTGCAGCGTCCAGACTGCCTCCGGTCGGCGCGATGTCATTGGCCAGCACATCGACCTGCACCGCCGTGCCCAGCGTCGTCGTCGCCTCGTCCGTCACAGCACACGGCGCGGTTCCCGGATAGGCGACCAGCGGCACGGTCATGTATGCGGTGTGAGTGCCGCCGCCGCGGTTGTCGCCCATGGCGTCGATGACGTACGCGCGCGGGGCGGGGTCTGTGCCGACCGCCGGCGCCGTCGGCACAGTCCAAGCGACATCGACCGCGCCGTCGGTGTCCGCCGTAACGTCGCCGAGTGTCGGCGCGGTCAATGCGGCGCCGCCCAACGACACAGCACGTGCAGAGAAGCTCACTGTCGTACCCGATTCGAAGCCTGCGGCGGTGAGCCGGACCTGCTCGCCAGTGGTCACGAACGGCGCCCCGCAGCCCGACACCGCGCTCGCGCGCCGCTGCACTAGATGTCCCGCAGTGTTGGTTGGGGTCTCGGCGGTGTCGTCTGCCTCGTCATTGGTGCCTTGCGCAGCGTCGCTTTGGCTCGAAGAATCGCGGCCGACTTGCTTGTGCGCAGCGGTGCCGGATCGTCCGTCGCCGACTTCGGTCCCCACGTCCGCGGGGCTGCGGGATCCCGAGCCCGGAGGGCCCCGCCGGCTCGGATTCGTCGGCAGTCCCGCCTCGGACAGCGCAGCGCCAGCCGCTACCCGATCGCGGATGTACTGCTCCAAGATCCGCGCGGCACCTCGATGGCCGTCCAGATTGGGATGAAAGCTGCCGTCCGAGTCTGCCACGAAGCCCGACGAATCGTCGGTAACGACGCCGTTTACCCACGGAACGTCGTGACACGGCGAGTGGTCCCAAAAGCTCCGCTCGGACGGCGCCGCCTCGCTGAGCACGTCGACGAAATGCACGCCAGCCTCCGCTGCCGCCGACCGAACGGCCGCGTTGAGGTCGATAGCTGCGTTGCGCAGATGAATCGCTTCGGCGGCGTCGATGTGAAGATTTGTCGAACCCGCGAATCCCAACAGGTCCGCAAGAAATGAACCGATACGGATACCAAGCAATTCGGAACTGGATGCGTGAAGGGCCTGCCCTCCGTCGAGCGGCCGGCAGTTTTTGATCCACTCGACGTAGTCCCGGATGGCGTCGACGCAGCCGTCCGAGAGACCGAAGGACAGGAACGCTCCGCTGAGCCCGGTTCGATCGTAGGTGTCGATCATCTCCGGCGTCGCTGCGGGGCAGCCCTCGAACGGCGGGGTCACCGCCGGATAGCCCAGCACGAAAATCACAGCGTTCGGTGCGACCGTCTTGAGATGGCCGAGCGTCGCCGTGACACGTTCGCCGACCTCGTCGAACACCTCCGAGCCGACCTGCCCGCACCCGATCGTCACGCAGCGCAGAATCGTCGACGCGAAGCCGGCGTCGTTGCCGCCGATGGTGACGGTGATCATGTCCACATCGCTCATCGCCTGCACGTCGGCGAGCGACACTGCTTGGCGCGGCTCCCAATGGGCGGGTGCCGGCGCAAGCACCCCGGTGTCTTCGTTGTAGTCCAGCCCCAGCGCTTTGTGCGACGGCCTGTTCGTGTCTACGAGGTCGCCTTCGTCGACGCCGTCTCCCACCGGCCGCGGGTCGAAGATGTTGTGGGTGATCGCGCCGGTGCACGCGAACGTCGCGAACGTGACCTCCACACCGAGCCCGGCGCCCAAGAAGTCCTCAACGATGATCTCGGGGTAGGCCTCGCTCCAGCGGCGGCACGCAGCCTGATTCGAATTCTCAAGTGCAGGGTCAGAGCTCTCGCCCTGGTAGCTGCCCACGAATCCCGCAACGGCGCTGCGACCCTGCTCGCCTGAGGAGTATGAGTCTCCGAGTGCGACGTAGTTGACGGCTTTGGCGAGGGGGACGCGCAGGGTGCTGGCCGGTTCGGGTGTGACGATGCGCTGGTTCTCGTCGACGGTTTCGAAGTCGTAGCTGCTGTCTTGGTCGGTGTCGAGCCAGACACGCAGCAGATCGTGCTGTTGGCGCAGCACGCTGACCGCTCCCGGCGGCACCAAGAACCGCACATCGACATGGCCGCGCGCGTCGGTCACGCAGATTCTCGAGTAACCCGGCGAAGGGACCACGTCGGTGGGCGGCACCGAGCACATCACCGCTGCGGTGCGGCTGGGGCCTGCCAGCATCGACACGCCTACCGGGGTTTCAGCGACGGGGTCCCGGCGGTAGATCGGCCCGCCGAATGTGTACCCGATCACCTCATCGGTTTGGGTGCGCAGGATGAGCCGCAGCGACGTGTAGTGCCCCGCACGGCTGACCCGATCGCTCCACGGCGTCACCAGCGACACCTCAAAGCGCTGCGGCATCCCGAATGCGGTCTCGCCGTCCGCGCCGAGGACCCGGGACTCGAAATCGGACTCGAAGTCCACAAACGGCTCACCGCGGCCGTGGGTGCCGTCACGATCAGCGTCGATCCACGCCAGCAGCTGATGCATCTGCCCGATGCTGGCATCGGGAATGCGCACCAGATGGGTCGAACGCCCCGCGACATCACCCGTGATCGGGCGGGCGACCGAGTCGGCGACACAGCCCTGGCCCGTGCCGGTGGAGCGGGTCACCTGCTGGGCGCCGGCACGGGTGATGCAATGGCCGCTGGCGCCCAGGCTCGACGCGGGCCCCGAGGTGACCTCCACCCCGACCGGCAGCCCCACCGCCTCGCTGGAGGCGGCGCAGGTCACGTCCACATCCACGAACACATGAGAATCGCCCCCATAGCCCGACTGGGCGAAATCGAACACCCCCGCCACAGAACCGGTCAACACGGCGCCTTCGCACGGCGCGACCCGCGACAGACCCGGCACAGTCCCGTCGTCGTCGATGATGGTGGCTGTCGCGGTGGTGTCCGCGAGCGTCGCGCCGGCGGAAACGGTCAGATTGATGCTGAACGTCTCGGTGCTTTCTGGGGTGTTGTCGTCGGTGACGGGCACGGCGATCGTCGCGAAGCGAGCGCCGGCGGGTATCTGCAGCGTCCCCGAGGAGCCCTGGTAGTCCGAGCCCGCAGCGGCGGTGCCCGACACGGTGCTCCATGGCAGCGAGACCGATGTGTCGGCGGTGTCGGTGCCGGGCTGGACCGTCACCGTGAACACAGCCTCGCCGTCGCCTTCGGTCACCGACGCGTCGGTGACCGACACCCGCGCCGGCTCGCAGAACGACACGCCCGCATCGAGCCTGACGTTCGGGACCGCAGAAAGCGACGCAGGCACACAGCCCGACAGCCGATTGCCGTCGAGCCACAGCCAGGCGAGGTTGGTGAGGCTGCCGATCTCAGCAGGCAAACCAGTCAACCGATTGCTGGAGAGATACAGCGTGGTGAGGTTGGCGAGATCGGCGATTTCGGCTGAGATCGCACCGGTCAGCTGATTGGTGTGCAGGTACAGGCGGGTGATGTTGTCGTCGGTGTTGGTGGTGACGCCGGACCGGTCCCGAACCGGTGCGGCGGTGCCCCAGTTGGCGTTGCGGGTCCAGTTCGACCCGCCGGTCGCGCTATAGAACGCCATCAGCGCGACGCGTTGCGCAGCAGGGGTGGCCGGCGTGTCGCGTGCGGTGCGTCCGGGGCGCCGCGGCTTGTCGACGCCGACAGTGCCGCGGATGGTGTCATCTCCTTCGGTGCCGGTGATCGTGCAATCCGCAGTGCTGGCCATGATCGTCACCTGAGCGGACTCGCAGGCTCCCAGCGAGTCGCACACCTCATAGGCGAACAACACCGTGCCGCCCGCCGGGCCAGCCGTGTGCTCCACCACCACGTCACCAGCCGCACCGAACCCAGCGGCGAACGGCGCCAATGCGCCTAGCGGGGTATCGGCATCAGCCCTGCGACCCCTCAGCACCCCGGCCGTCGGGCTCACCAGCAGCCGCGCGTTCGCGACCCATGAACTCCCGCCAACGCCGGTCCATGTCCTGTGCGTTGGATGTCCGGCGGTCGGTCAGTCCCTGTGACGATGCCGTTGCCGGGGCGCGCACCACGATCGTGCCTGCGAGCTTGTCGCGCCAGCCGCGCCGCTGGGGGTCCCACAGCACCGAGGCGTGCACCAGCATCCAAACGCCGAACGACGCCACGGCGAGCCACACCCCGGGGGTTCCCTCGGTTCCGCTCCACAGCGCCCATGTCAGTGCGGCGGCACCCACCAGCAGCGGCACCGCGCCGGCTGCCCAGCGCAGCAGTGCACGGCCAGGCATTGGCGGGCCGCTGTGGCCGAGATTCACCACTTTGACGCGTGCAATCCGCTGACCCGGAGTCGCGCCCCAGCAGCTGGCAACAATCGGCCCGCACACCACAAGAACCATCACAGCCATCGCCGTGGACGGCACCCAATGGAACGCGCTGTCGGCCACTGCTTCGCTATAGGTCGCATTGCCTCTATGCAAGTGATGCACGCCGTAGTTCTCCAACGCACCCAGCACCGACCACGTCCCCCACACCACGAACGGAGCCGCGCAGACCGCATCGACCAGCCACGCAACCGCACGCGCCAGCACACCCCCGCCCGCCGCCACGTGAACCTCGCCGCGCTCGGTCAACCCGCGGCGTCCCTCCAGCTCAGCGCCGGCGCCCGTGCGCGGGGCATTCACCACCACCGTGCCCGCAAGCCTGTCATGCCAGCCCCGCCAGTCGCGGCCCGATGTCATCGACGCTGCGAGCATCAACATCACCACGAGCCAGCCCACGCCCAGCGTCAGCACCCCCGCCGCACAAGGCAACAGCACTCGCAGCCATGACCTGCGGTACGAGACCCATCCGCCGTCCGCGAAACACACGACCCGGATCCCCACCGCCCGCTTGCCCACCGTCGCACCCCATCGCGCCACCATCACCGGCTCGTACAGCACCAGCACCCACAATCCCACCACGCCGCCGAGGCCCAGCAAGCGCTGCTCGACATTGCCGCCCAACGCCGCGAAGGAGAAGAAGATCAGTGACTGCGCAACCATCACAACAGCAGGCAACAACACGACCATGTCCAACAACCTGGCCCCATAACGCCGCTCCGGCTCCGCCAGCACGACCGTGCGGCCGTTGCCCAACCGGGCCTCACCGCCGCGGTAGGTACCGCTCATCGCAGCGACACTCCTGACGCTGGGCAATAGCACCAACCTCTGAGCCCTGGGCGAGAAACGGCAACCGGGTCGCGGCGGCAGCGATTGCGAACCGCAGCAGACTCGCAGGCACTGACCACCACTGGGTCGCCACAGCGCGTCGACAACGATTCGCGCAGGCCCATCGTCGATCACTCACAACCCGTCGTGGTGTCGAAGCGGACGCAGGTGTCGGCGCCCGGACCGCCGTCTGCGTGATCGACTCCATTGCCGCCGTCGAGGGTGTCCGCGTCGATGCCGCCCCAGAGACGGTCGTCGCCCGCGCCGCCTCGAAGCGTGTCCTCACCCGGGCCGCCGTGGAGCTCGTCGTCGTGGCCGCCCCCGTCGAGCGTGTCGACGCCGGGACCGCCCCACAGTGTGTCGTTCTGGGTGTTGCCGTCGAGATGGTCGTCGCCTGCGCCGCCGTGCAGCATGTCGGCACCGGCACCGCCGGTAACGGTGTCGTTGTCGGCGTCGCCCCAGATGGTGTCGTCGCCGGGGCCGCCGCGAATCGTGTCCATGCCGGGGCCTCCCCAGATGGTGTCGCTGCCGGCGTGGCCGTCGAAGGCGTCCGCTCCGGAGCCGCCCCAGATCAGATCATCACCGCCGCCGCCCGTGACCTTGTCGTCACCCGCGCCGCCGTCGAGGGTGTCTGCGTCGATGCCGCCCTTCCGCCGGTTGTCGCCAGCGCCGCCGCGCATCGCGTCATCACCAGGGCCGGCCCGGATTAGGTCGTTCTGGTAACTCCGAACCACGGTGCATCCAATTGCTAGCCGGAGCCGCCGCTTGTTCGGCCGTCGCCGTTTGCCGAGCTGCGCAAAACGATGGTTCTTGCGGCTCTGTCGTGCAGACTGCTGCCGTTGCCGGGGCGCAGTCGGCCGGCGATGCACAACACGCCTGACATGAACGGCAGCCCGGCCACAACGCCGTAGAAGACCGCGTTCAGCAGCACCCATGCGAGGTCGTTCTCGGCGAAGGGAGTCTCGCGTCCTCCGTCGATGAAGGAGAAGATGTCGCCGCCGCGTCCGCCGTAGTCGTCGAGTAGCAGCGCTGCGAGCGCCTCCCAGGAGACCCACAGCAGCACGCCACCCCACACGACCGGGACTGCCCAGCGCACCAGCGCCTGGCAGAGCGTCGGAGTCCTGGTGGGATCGGACCGCTGTCGCACTCTGATCCCGAACATCAGCTTGCCCAACGTGCAGCCAGTCCGCGAGATCACTACCGGCTCATAGGCCACCAGCACCGCGCCCGCGACCCAACTCACGATCCAGTTCTGGGGGGGCCCCGCCGTGTCCCTCTCCCCCCAAATGTTCCAATACAGAAACGCCGACCAGGCGAATATGAAGTACGCGAGCGGAAGTCGCAGCAGCGTGTCGACGCATCTCGCGCCGAGCCGTCTGCCCAGCCCCGCCACGACCGGCGACGCTCCTGAGTCGCCGCCCGGGGCCGGCGGACCTTCCGGGACAGCGTCGCCGCGGCCCGGGCTTGTCATGGCCTGCCGGCTGGTTCGCAGCCGGTCGTGGTGCTGGCGCGACTGCAAGTGTCGGCGCCGTCGCCCTCGACGAGGTGGTCGGTGCCGTGGCCGCCGCTGTGAGTGGTGTCCGTGCTTTCGCCGCTGTCTTGGGAACATGTCACGGCGTTAGTCAGCCCTCGTCTTGCATAGGGAGCGGATCATCCTCAGTGACGAACCCCGCTGCTGAGGGGTCAGAAGCGGAAGCGTCGGCGCGATACTGCTCCGTGATCTCCGCATCGAGCTGTCGCGAGAACCGATTCCAGCGGGAGCCGATGGACTCCCATGCCGCGGCAGGCACGGTCTTGCGCATGACGACGACGGTTCCTGCGGCCTTGTCGTGCAGGCCGCTGCCGTCGCCGCGGCGCAGCCGGCCTGCGAGGCACAGCACGCCTGACATGAACGGCAGCCCAGCGACAACGCCGTAGAAGACAGCGTTCAGCAGCACCCACGCGAGGAGGTTTTCGGCGAACGGGGTTTCGCGGCCTCCGTCGATGACGGAAAAGATGTTGATGATGGAGAAGATGTCGCCGCCGCGGCCGCCGTAGTCGTCGGTGAGCAGCATGGCGATTGCTTCCCATGTGATCCACAGCAGCGCCATTCCCGCGACGGTCGGGACCGCCCAGCG
>NZ_OZ242344.1:4417500-4490685 GCF_965208485.1 Candidatus Poriferisodalis sp. | reverse complement strand
GCACCGCCCAGATCGAGGCCCTTGCGCTGACCGACAGTCACCAGTTCCACCGCCGGCGTCACGCCGACACGCTGGCCAGCGGTGTCGACCAGCTCCGCCGGGTGCAGGTCAATGCGCTCCGCCAGGAATCGCTCCCGGCCCGCTGCTGCTGTGATGAAGCAGACGTCTTGACTCTCGGGCTTGTGGGCGGTGCGCAGTCCGAGCTCGGCAGCGAGCGCACGCAAATCGTCCTTGCAGAACTCGCCGACGGGGAACCACAGGTCAGCCAGATCCGTCGCAGACAGCATGTACAGCACATAGGACTGGTCCTTGACGCTGTCGGCGCCTCGCCGCAAACGGGGCATGCCATTGCGCCGGCTGACCCGCACATGGTGGCCGGTGACCAGCCGATCGAATCCCAACCGCCGGGAGCGATCCAGCAGCACATCGAACTTGACGTGCCGGTTGCACTCGATGCACGGATTCGGTGTGAGACCCCGACGGTGCGCGTCGACGTAAGGGTTCACGACATCGCGTTCGAACTCGGCTGCGTAGTTGAACACGAAATGATCGATGCCCAGCTGCTGGCACACCCTGCGGGCATCGTCGACATCGGAGACGGCACAGCAGCCTTGGTCCTGGGGCCCGCCCCACAGCTTCAGGGTCACGCCGACGATCTCGTGGCCCTCGCGCTGGCACAGCGCCGCAGCCACTGAGCTGTCGACCCCGCCGGACATGGCGACAAGGACCCGACCGGTGCCTGTCGATCGGTGCGGCTGCAGGTTCATCGCAGCTGCTCCACGCAGCGCGGGATCGCTTCGATCGCCCGCTCGATCTCCCACGGCTCAGTGCACCAGCCCAGCGACAGGCGCAGGGAACCGGCGGCAGCGATGCGGCCGACACCCATCGCAGCGAGCACATGGCTGGGCTCCATTGCACCTGAGGCACACGAGGCCGCTGCGGAGGCCATGACATCAAAACGGTCGAGCAGCACCAGCAGGGCCTCGGTCTCGATGCCGTCGATCACCAGCTGGCAGATGCCCGCAGCCCGGCTGGACCGCTCGACGGTCTCGGTGCAGCCATCGATGGACGCCAGCAGGCGATCGGCCAACCTGTCAGCCAGCGCTGCGATCCTGCTGATCTCGTCATCGCGAGTCGCCGTCAACTCCGCGAGCGCCGCGCCGAGCGCAGCGATCCCCGCGGTGTTGTGCGTGCCGCTGCGGCGGTCGGCCTCCTGGCCGCCTCCGAGCTGCTGGGGCGACAACGTGACTCCGGAACGGATGGCGAGCACCCCGACACCCTTGGGCCCGCCGAACTTGTGAGCGCTGAGCGACAGCAGATCGGCCGGCCTCGCCGCTTCGGCAATGTCCACCCAGTTGACGCCCTGCACTGCGTCGGTGTGCAGCAGCGCATCTGGAGCGTGTTCGTGCACTGCTTCGGCGATTGCGCCGAGATCGGCGATGACGCCGGACTCGTTGTTGACGAGCATCACCGACACCAGACCCACTGGCGGACCCGAATCGGCTGCGAGCTGTGCGGCCAAGTGCTCCAAGTCGACATTGCCGCTGGCATCGACCCGCACCGTGCGTCCTCCGACTGCCTCGACCGGCCCGAGCACCGCATGGTGCTCGGTGGCAGGACAGAGCGCGGTGGCGCCGGTCGCCCCACAGACGCCTCGTACGGCGAGGTTGTCGGCTTCCGTCCCGCCGCTGGTGAACACGATGCCGTGCGGGTCGAACCCCAGCGCGCTTGCCGTGATCTCGCGGGCATCGTCGATTGCCGCCCGAGACACGCGGGCCATGCGGTGAGCGCCCGACGGGTTGGCGAACTGTGCGACGAAGAATGGCGTCATGGCTTCGACAGCACAAGGCCGCATCGGTGTCGACGCGGCGCAGTCAAGGTAGGCGGGGCGCTCGACCTGATAGCACTGATCCTGCTGATACTGAGTCGGCTGGCGCTGCACGACGCTCATACCGTGAGGCTACGGGCGCCTCCTGCGACCAACTGCCCATCGGGACAACTGCCCATCGGGATGCGTGACACACCGCTCCACCTGGCACTCCACCCGGCAATTCATGGCCTCAGCCTATGGGACATATTAGGCACAAGCAATTGATTTGTGCACGCTCGCGCGACCACCTTCTAGCGGAGCCGAGACACAATGCGCGTGGGGACAGAAGGCGCATAGTGCTACGTGCAACCGCATGTGCAGAGCTCGAGAGGAAAAACCTCATGGACATCCCTTCACCGGTGAGCCACTCACCGTCCCCTGCGGCAGCCCGTCAGGCAGCGTGACTCCTCCGTCGACAAGGCGCGTTGCCAAGGCGGTGGGCAGGCCGACGATACGCCAACTGGAGTATCTCGTGGCCCTCGATGCCCATGGGCATATCGGGCGTGCAGCGGCAGCGTGCTTCGTCTCCCAGCCGACGCTCAGCACGCAGATCCGGCAGCTTGAGCGGCACCTCGGCGTCGCCATCACCGAACGCGTCGGTCGTGGCATCGTCGTGACGTCTGCCGGCCATGCACTGGCAGAACGCGCGAGGGCGGTTCTGCGCAACACCGACGAGATGCTCGAGTGGGGCCGCAGCAGCTCGACCGGTCTGAACGGACCCTTGCGAGTCGCAGCCATTCCGACAGCCGCGCCATACCTGCTCGCTCGGGTGATTGCAGTCATCCGCAAGCGCCATCCCGAGGTACTGCCGTGCCTCGATGAACTCAAGGCATCTTCGCTCATCGAGACGCTGACGGCCGCGCAGCTTGACTTGGGCCTGATGGCGATGCCCGTGAACAATAATGACCTCGAGCACACGGTGGTGTTCGAGGATCCCTTCCTGTTGGCAATGACGCCTCGGCATCGACTGGCCCGTCAGTCAGCAGTGACGACCGACGACCTCGTCGGTGAGACCGTGCTGCTGCTCGAGGACGGCCATTGCCTGCGATGCCAAGTGCTCAAGATGTGCCGGAGCGTGGGCGCCCGCGAGGTCAGCAAGGGCGGGGCCAGCTTGGCGACGATCTGCCAGATGGTTGCCGCAGGGATAGGCGTGACGCTGCTGCCCACCAGTGCTGCCCCTATCGAAGCCCGTCGCGGGTCGGGCATCGTGGTGCGTCCGTTCAGCGACGTTACTGCGAGCCGGCAACTGGCACTCGCTTGGCGGCGTCGATCCCCAGCTGCGCCGTTGTATCGGGAGCTGGCCGATTTGATTGCAGCCGAGCTAGCGGATCCCAGCTCCGGGACAGCGTCACCGCCCGACTCTCCTGTGCCTGCCAAGTGCGATACGTCTCCAGTGAAGTGACACATCTCCGTCGGAGTGCCACACTTGCCGGTCACCGGAAACGAACGTCGGCGTGGCGTGGTGCATCAGCGATCCGGCGCGTTGCCCGCGCTCACGGCAAGAATCAGCAGGGCAGTCACGAGTATGGGCATCGAGGTATCCATCGACATCCCTGCATCGCCACAGGAAGTCTGGGACTACGCGGCCGACCTCGCCCGCAATCCCGAATGGATGGCGGATGCCGAATCGATCACCTTCACATCCGCCCGGACCGAGGGCGTCGGGACCACCTTCGACTGCGTCACCAAGGTGGGGCCGATGCAGACCACGGACCAGATCGAAGTCGTCGAGTGGGACCCGCCACATGTGCTGGGCATCCAGCACCAAGGCGCTGTGCGCGGCGTCGGCCGCTTCACACTGTCGCCAACCGCTGAGGGCACGCACTTCACTTGGAGCGAAGACCTCATCCTGCCGTGGTACTTCGGTGCACGGATAGGCCAGCACACTGCCTCGATAGTGCTCGAGCGCGTCTGGCGGCGGAGCCTGCGCAACCTGCGAACTCGGATCCTGGAGCAGCAACAGGGCGCCACTGGTCACGAACCCGGTCCCCTGCTGGGCATGGGCCGCGACTCGGAGATACGCGCATATGGACCACACATCATCCGCGTGAGCCTGCGAGGCCGAGACTTAGGCCACGAGGCAGAGGCGATGCGTCATGTGCGGACCTACGGCTATCCCGCGCCCCGTGTCATCGAGCAGCCCGACGACCACTCGATGGTGATGGAGCGCCTGTCGGGTCCCACGATGCTCGACGAGCTGGCGGCCAAGCCGTGGCTCCTGTCACGGCACGTCAAGGGTCTGGCGCAGCTGCACCGGCAGCTCGGCGACGTGCCCGCGCCCGCCGACTGGGTCAAGGTCTCGAGCGGCAGCTCTGTCGTGCATCTCGACCTGCAGCCCGACAACGTCAAGCTCACACCCGACAGACCTGTCGTCATCGACTGGTCGAATGCTGCTGCCGGCGAGACGGCGTTCGACGCGGCGTTGACTTATGTCCGACTGCGCACTGCGGCCCCCGACAATCACCCCGCCGCACGTGCGGTCATCAACGCGTTCCGCACCCGCTTCGCCCGAGCGTTTCTCAAGGAGTTCGGCACCGATGCAATCCTCTCTCGGCTGCGGGCCGCGGCCGATCTGCGACTTCTCGACCGCAACCTGCATCCCAACGAACGAGAAGCGGTCTTCGCGCTCGCTCGCGGCGAACTCGACTGAGCCGGACAGCCTTGCTCAGGGACAGCCTTGCTGAACGCAGGCAAGACCTCGCCGCGCTAACCGGCCTCTGTGAGCAGCGCATCGGCCGCGGCATAGGGATCCAGCTCGCGCCGGGCCAGACGCTCGCGCAGCCGCTCTGCCGTCGGCCCAGCGGTGAGTTCCGCAACGCGCTCGGCGATCGTGTCCCGCAGGATCTCATCGAGCTCGGAGTCGACGCGCGCTGCGCGACGGGCGTCCAGCTCGCCCGAGTCGATGCAGTGGTCACGATGCGCGCAGACGGCGTCCCAGAGCTCCGCAGCGCCCTCCCCGGTCGTGCCGACCGAGGTCAGGATCGGCGGTTCCCATTCGCCGGGCGCTGACAGGTCGAGCATCTGCCGGATGTCCCTGCACGTTTCCGACGTGCCCCCTCGATCAGCCTTGTTCACCACGAAGATGTCTGCGATCTCCATCAGACCGGCCTTGTTGGCTTGCACCGAGTCTCCCCAGCCGGGGTTCACCACGACGATCGTGGTGTCGGCGGCGCCGACGATCTCGGTCTCGACCTGGCCGACACCCACTGTCTCGATCACCACCCACGGCCAGCCCAGCGCATCCAGCACGCGCACGGCCAGCGGGGTGGCCAGCGTGATGCCGCCGAGGTGCCCCCGCGTGGCCATGGAACGGATGTAGACGCCCTCATCGAACGTGTGGTCGGACATGCGAATGCGATCGCCCAGGATCGCGCCGCCGCTGAAGGGCGACGAGGGGTCGACTGCCAGCACGGCGAGGCGCTCGCTGCGCTCGCGCGCCACAGCCACGACCGCCGAGTTGAGCGTCGACTTGCCGGCGCCGGGGGCCCCGGTGACGCCCACCGTGTGGGCGCCGCCTGACTCCGAGAACGTGGCTGCTCCGAGTTCGCGCGCTGCGGGACCGCCCCGCTCGACGAGGGACATGACCCGCGCCAACGCGCGCCGGTGTCCGGTGCGGGCTGCGGACAGCAAGCCGGCGATGTCAGCGCCCAAGGCGGTCTCGGGGGTGGTCATCGGCGGCACCGACGGTAGCGAGCCGTGCTGCGCGCAGCACGCTTCATCGGCGCGTGATGGCCGCGCCGAGACCGGAGAGCTTGCCGGCCAAGTCCTCGTAGCCACGGTCGATGTGAGCTGCGTCGGCGATCTCCGTCTCGCCCTCCGCCGCGAGGCCAGCAATCACCAGCGCTGCTCCAGCGCGAATGTCGTGTGCACGCACGGGCGCTCCCGACAGTCGCTCGGTGCCCCGTACGACCGCATGGTGACCCTCGGTGCGGATGTCCGCGCCCATGCGCCGCAGCTCGTCGATGTAGCGAAACCGACCCACAAAGATGTTCTCAGTGACAATTCCCACCCCCGACGCCGTCGTGAGCACGGTCACGAGGAACGGCTTGCAGTCGGTCGCGAGGCCCGGGTAGGGCAATGTGGAGATATCAGCCGACGCCAGCCGCCCCGACACCGTCGCCCGCAGTCCCTCATCGTCCGCGACGATGTGCATGCCCATCTCAGTGAGCTTGCGGATCAGCATCGTCATGTGCTCGGCCGCCGCATGACGCAGGTAAATCGATCCGCCGCAGACGCCGACGGCTGCCAGGAACGTCGCAGCCTCGATCCGGTCGGGTATCACTTCGAATCCCTCTCCCGAACCGGCAGGAGTCAGAACTTCCACTCCATCGACCGTCAGACGGTCAGGGACCCAGCCGACCCGCGCACCCATCTGGTTGAGAAAATCGATGAGGTCGCCTATCTCGGGTTCGCGTGCCGGATTGTGGATCACCGTGCGGCCCTTGGCCCGGACCGCGGCCATCAGCACATTCTCGGTGGCGCCGACCGACGGGTATTCGAGCACGACCTCGGACCCCTTCAACACCTCAGCCGTCCCCGAGATATCACCGTGGGCGGTACTGAAGGTCGCTCCCAGGCTCTCCAGCGCCTGAAGGTGCATGTCGATGGGCCGCGGGCCGAAGTCGTCGCCGCCCGGCAAGGCCACCCGGGCGGTGCCGAAGCGTCCCAGCAGCGGTCCGAGCACCACGATCGAAGCCCGCATCCTCTCCACGAGGTGGTAGGGAGCCTCAGTGTTCAGCTCGTCAGGTACGTCGATGACGAGCCGATGATCGGCACGCGTCACCGTCACGCCCATGGCTTCGAGCAGCTCGCACATGAGCGACACGTCAGAGATGTCCGGCACGTTGGCGAGCACATGGCGCCCCTCCGCCAGCAGGCAGGCCGCCATCAGCTTCAGCACGCTGTTCTTGGCGCCACCGATGCGGACTTCGCCGTCAAGCTCGCCGCTGCGCTGCGCCACAAAGGTGTCGCACTCTCCGTCGGGGGTCATGTCCACCGTCATAGCGATACCACCATCGGCGTGCTCGGTCTACTGCATGTCGGATTCGAGATGCAGATGCAGCACCCGCGGGTGTGCTAGGCCCGCCGCCGTGACCCGCCAAGTTCGCACCTTCATGGCGGACGCTGACGAGATGGGCACGCTGCTGCGTCCCCGTGACGACATCGTGCTGGAGACAGCGAACCGCTCTGTCAGCGGCAGTCACCATTTCGGCCTCGCGGGCGGGCCATTCACCAGCTACTCCCGCCTCGTTGAGGTCTCGCCGTCTGAAGAAGACAGCGTCGGCAACGCAACCACGGGGGCGGCTCGGAGATTCCGCGTCACCGAGACGGTCGAGTGGCAGCTCGCCGTGCCATGGTTCGGACCTGCGTTCAACATCGGCGTCCGGCGTGCGATGCGAACTGGGCGCACCGGCGACGGCGCCCAGCCGGTCTGGGCGCCCCCGCGGCGATTCACTCCACGCGCCGCGACCGTCATGGCGATGCTGGCTGCGGTGGCAATGCTGAGCGGTTACTTGGCGAACGCGCCCTCTGAGCTGCACACCTACGCAGCCGACGAGTTCGGCGCGGACCAAGCCGCGCAGGGTCTGCTGGGCATCGTCGTGCGCATCGGGACATTGCTCGCGATCTGCGTGTCGGTGCTGGCCGACCGGCACGGGCGACGGCGCGTCGTGGCGGGCGCCATCGGCGTCGGCATAGCAGCCGCGGCGTGCGCCGCGCTGGCGCCGAGCATGGTCTGGCTGGGCGCGTTCCTGCTGATGAGCCGTACGGCCAACGCGGCCCTCGGAGCGACCGTCGTCGTGATGGCGCTGGAGGAGATCCCCGCCGGCTGCCGGGCCTGGTGCCTGTCCGTGCTGGCGATGTCGGCTGCGCTCGGTGCCGGCGTCGTCGTGTGGCTGCAGCCGATCACGGATCTCGCGCCATGGGCGTGGCGCCTGCTGTTCGCCTTCCCGCTCGTCGCGCTGGCTGCCGCACGGCCGCTGCTCCGACGACTGCCCGAGAGCCGCCGGTTCGAGCGGAGAGGTCGCAACGTCGTGCTGAGCGGCTACTGGCGGCAGATCGCGCTGCTGGGTGCCATCTACTTCGCGTTCGGTCTGTTCCTGGGTCCAGTCGACTGGTTCCGCAACGAGTACCTGCGAGACGAGCACGGCTTCAGCGCAGCGCTGGTGTCGCTGTTCGTCTTGGGCACTGCGACACCGGCGGGTCTTGCCGTGTATGCAGCCGGCCGGCTGGCTGACTCCCGGGGTCGGCGCGCCATCCTGGCGATCGCCTCGGTGGCTGGACTGGGCTCGCTGGTAGCCCTGTTCAACCTGTCAGGCGCTGCACTGTGGCTGACAGGTCTCGTCGGGGCGGTGCTGTCCGCGGGATTGCTGCCAGCCCTCGGCGTGTACCGCGGCGAGCTGTTCCCGACTGCCGTGCGGACACGCGCCGCAACCATCACCGGCGCGATGGGCGTCGTCGGCGCCGCCGTGGGCATCGGGACGGCAGGCTGGCTGCGCACGGCGTGGGGCAGCTTCGGCGACGTGATCGCGCTGCTGTGGTTGGGACCGTTGCTGGCTGCGGTGCTTGCCGTGACGCGGCTGAGCGAACGCGGCAGCCGCGAACTCGAAGAGCTGCATCCTGCCGATGCCGCGGCAGATCCCGAAGGCCCGTGGCTGCAGCAACCCTGACCGTGCGGAGCGACGCCTCGGCCGGGACATGATGAGGCTGCGATGACGACCGTCGAAGCTCTCCTGCTGACCCCGGGCGCCGGCGGCGGCGCGGACCACCGAACGCTCGTGGCCATCGAGGCAGCGCTGGATGGGCGCATTGCGGTGCGGCGGCACGACTTCGCCTACCGGCGGGCCGGGCGGCGAGCGCCGCCACGCGCCCCCGCTGTCGCCGCCGAGCTGGCCGCCGAGCTGCCCCGCATCGCAGCTGAACTGGGCGTGCCGCCCGGACGCTTGGCGCTTGGCGGCCGCTCGTTCGGCGGCCGTGTCTGCTCGATGGCAGTCGCCGACGGCGCCCCCGCTGGGGGTCTCGTCCTGCTCAGCTACCCACTGCATCCCCCCGACCGGCCCGAGCGGCTCCGCACCGGGCACTTCGACCGGATCGACGTGCCATGCCTGTTCGTCTCGGGTGCCCGCGATCCGTTCGCCTCACCAGAGGAATTGCGCGAGCACACCGCTGCAATCGCGGGAGCCGTCACGCTGCGCTTCATCGACGGAGCCCGCCACGACCCCAGCTCGATCGCGGCTCGCGGGGCGGTCGTCGAATGCGTCAGGGAGTGGTTGGACGATCTTGGCGGCTGACGACCCGGTGGGTCAGGCCTCGATCCCGCTCACGATCATCTTGGCGATCTCGAGGCTGGACGTGGCCGCCGGGCTCGGCGCATTGAGCACATGAGTGCTGCGCCTCGACGTGGTCACAGCAAAGTCGTCCTCCAGCTCGCCGTCGGGATCCATCGCTTGGGCCCGCACACCCGCGGGCGAGCGGACCAGATCCGCAACGGTGATGTCAGGTACCAGCCGCTGCAGTGCTCGCGTGAACGCGGCCTTGTTCAGCGAACGCCATACCTCTGCGGCCCCTGTCCGCCAATAGCGCTGGGCCAAGCGCCACAGGCCGCGGTTGGCGAGGTGCTCGCGCAGTTGTGCACCGCTGATGTCGCTCCACCGGTAGCCCTCGCGAGCGAGCGCCAGCACCGCGTTGGGTCCCGCGTGGATCGTGCCGTCGATCATCCGCGTCAGGTGAACGCCGAGGAACGGAAAGCTCGGGTCGGGCACCGGGTAGATGAGGTTGTTGACCAGGTACGAACGCTCCGGGGTGAGCTCGTAGTACTCGCCGCGGAACGGGACGATGCGGTAGCCGCTCGCAGCGCCTGCCAGAGCTGCCACCTGATCGCACCGCAGGCCGGCGCAGTTGGTGAGCCGCGCAGCCTCCAGGTCGCCCGTCGTGGTAGCGATCCGCATGCTGTCGGCGCTCTCGGTGATCCCGACCACCCTCGTCGAGGTGCGCAGCTCGCCGCCTGCGGCCTCGATCTCGGCGATGAGAACCCCGCACACGGCGCTGTAGTCCGCGATGCCCGTGCTCGGGATGTGCAGTGCCTCGACGCCCGCGCAGTACGGCTCGAACTCGGCCAGACGCCGGGCATCGATGAGTTCTGCTTCGACGCCGTTGTCCACTGCGCGAGCGGCGAGCACCGCAAGCCGCTCACGCTCAGTTCGGTCCACCGCGACGATGACCTTGCCGCACACCTCGTGCGCGATGCCGTGCCGACGGCAGAACTCGACCATCGAGCTGCGCCCCCCGACCGCCAGCTTGGCCTTGGCCGATCCCGGCCGGTAGTAGACGCCCGAGTGCAGCACTCCCGAGTTGCGTCCCGTCTGGTGCAGTGCCGGGCGGGCTTCGGCTTCGAGGACCACGACACGTCGCCCAGGGTGATCTGCGAGATAGCGGTGCGCTGTCGCCAAGCCGATGATTCCCGCTCCCACCACGGCCAGGTCGACATGCGGCGTCGATGTCGAGGCGGCGGACATCGAAGCGAAGCTACCCCGATGGCCGCCATGAGTTCTCGACGGCCATTGCACCAAAAGGCTGAGTCCCGGGTCCGAGCGGCCCGCAAGCAAAGCGAACAAGAGCGGGCAACAATTGGCGACCCAGTGAGAAGGCTCACATCTCAGCGCATCCTCTAGGGTCGGCGGCGATGAACGGCAAACGCAGATCCTTCGGCGACCGGGGCCGCGACGATCCGGATCTCTCCCGGCGGGCTCCCGACCGCAACCTCGCGCTCGAGTTGGTGCGCACGACGGAGGCTGCGGCTATGGCTGCCTCCCGCTGGATGGGCCGCGGCGACAAGGACGGCGCCGACGGGGCGGCGGTCGATGCGATGCGAGTCGTGCTCTCCAGCGTACCCATGGACGGGATCGTCGTCATCGGCGAGGGCGAGAAGGACGACGCGCCGATGCTCTTCAACGGCGAGTCCATCGGTGACGGCACCGGGGCGCTGACCGACGTGGCGGTGGATCCGATCGACGGCACCACGCTGACCTCGCTGGGCCGCGGGAATGCCATCTCAGTGATCGCTGTGTCGCCTCGCGGCACGATGCTCGATCCTGGACCGTGCGTGTACATGGAGAAGATCGCGGTAGGTCCCGATGCCAAGGGCGTCATCGACCTCAACCGGACTCCCTCAGAGAACCTTCGTGCGATCGCGGAGGTCACGGGGCAGGGCCTGCGGGACCTGACGGCGGTGGTGCTCGACCGCGACCGCCACGCTGAGCTGATCGGGGAGATCCGGGAGACCGGCGCACGCATCAGGCTCATTCCCGACGGCGACGTCGCCGGCGCCATCTCGGCTGCGGCCAGTGACACCACCGATGTGCTCTTCGGCATCGGCGGCACTCCCGAGGGAATCATCTCGGCAGCAGCGTTGAAGTGCCTCGGCGGGGAGCTGCAGGGCCGGCTCTGGCCGCGCAACGACCATGAGCGCCAAGCCTCGATCGCGGCCGGCTTCGATCTCGAACAGATTCTGCATATCGACGACCTGGTTCAATCCGACGACGTGTTCTTCGCCGCCACCGGCATCACCGACGGCGAATTGCTGCACGGCGTGAAGTTCGCCGCGCACCGCGCGGTCACCGATTCGCTGGTCATGCGCTCTCGCAGCGGAACCGTCCGCCGGATCGAGGCCACGCACGACATCGACAAGCTCAGCGCCTACGCAGCAGTCGACTTCACCTGAGCCATGTCAGCCCCCCAGACGGACCCGGCGCCCGACGACCTCGAGGAAGGCACAGTCGCCCGCATCGACTTCGGCAAGGTCGCCCAGATCGGGCGCGACGGCCATCAAGTCGTGCCGGTGGTGCTGCAGGATGCCGACAGCGGCGACGTGCTGTTCATCGGCTACGCCAATGACGAGGCCCTGCGGCTTACATTCGAGCGTCGCAGCGCTGTGCTGTATTCCACCTCCCGCAACGAGATCTGGCACAAGGGCGCCACCTCGGGCGACATGCTCTCGCTCGTCGAGGTGCGGGTGAACTGCGAGCAGAATTCGCTGCTCTACCGGGTGCGGCGTGACGGCGGCGGCGCCTGCCATACCCGCGACGCCAGCGGGGCATCGAGGCCCAGCTGCTACTACCGCTCGGTCGAGGCCACCCAGGAACTTCGTTTTCTCAGCGACTGAGCGCTCAAGCGGCGCCGGCGACTGCGATGCGTGTCTCGGCCCACGCCAAGGCCGCTTTGGCGTCATCGTCGCCTGCGTCGGCTGCCACCGCGGCCCGGGCCGCCTCAAGATCGGCCTCGGCTTCCGCAACGTCGATCTCGTCGGCCGCAAGTGCGGCGTCGCTGAGGATCGTCACGACGTTGTGGCTGACTTCCACGAAGCCCCGGTTGATGGCGAGCGTCACGATGCCGTCGGAAGCCCACAGCTGGGTCTGGCCGATGTCGAGGGCACCGATGAATGCTGCGTGGTGGTCCAAGAAGGCGATATCGCCGTCCACCGTGCGCGTCACCACCTGACTGCATTCGCCGCTGAACAGCACCGCTTCGGGCGAGACGAGTTCAACCTGCATTGGGCTCGACCTGCATCCGTTGTTGGGGGCGCCGGCTCTCAGGCCCCGGCCTGGGCCAGATCGCGGGCCTTGGCCATCGCCGACTCGGCATTGCCAACGTTGAGGAACGCCTGCTCGGGCAGGTCGTCCAGGTCGCCGTTGCAGAGCATCTCGAACGACTCGATCGTCTCTGAGACCGGCACGAAGATGCCCGGCAGGCCCGTGAAGACCTCAGCGACGAAGAACGGCTGGCTCAAGAAGCGCTGGATCTTGCGGGCCCGGTCGACGGTGATGCGGTCTTCCTCGGACAGCTCGTCGAGGCCCAGGATGGCGATGATGTCCTGCAGTTCCTTGTAGCGCTGCAGGATCTCCTGGGTGCGCCGTGCCACGTTGTAGTGGCGGTCGCCCACTACCTCGGGGCTGAGGATGGTGGACGTCGAGGCCAGCGGGTCCACGGCCGGGTAGATGCCCAACGAGGCGATCTGCCGGCTCAGCTCGGTGGTGGCATCGAGGTGCGTGAATGTGGTGAAGGGCGCCGGGTCGGTGTAGTCGTCGGCCGGCACGTACACCGCCTGCAGCGAGGTGATGGAGTGGCCCGATGTGGAGGTGATGCGCTCCTGCAGCTCGCCCATCTCGTCGGCGAGGTTGGGCTGGTAGCCGACCGCCGAGGGCATGCGCCCCAGCAGCGTGGACACCTCCGAACCTGCCTGCACGAAGCGGAAGATGTTGTCGACGAACAGCAGCACCTCTTGGCCCTGCACGTCGCGGAAGTACTCGGCCATGGTCAGCGCCGACAGCGCGACTCGCAGCCGGACGCCCGGCGGCTCGTCCATCTGCCCGAAGACGAGCGCCGTCTTTTCGAGCACACCGGATTCCTCCATCTCCAGATAGAGGTCGGTGCCCTCACGGGTGCGCTCCCCCACGCCGGCGAACACCGACACGCCGCCGTGCTGGGAGGCGACACGGTTGATCATCTCGGTGATGAGCACGGTCTTGCCCACGCCGGCACCGCCGAACAGGCCGATCTTGCCGCCCTCCACGTAGGGCTCCAGCAGGTCGATGACCTTGATGCCCGACTCGAACATGGTGGCCTTCGGCTCGAGCGTGTCGAAGGCGGGTGCTGGACGGTGGATCACCCAGCGGTCCGCGATGTCTTCAGTGTCGCTGGTGATCTCAGCGCCATCCAGCGGCTGACCGAGCACGTTGAAGATGTGCCCCAGCACCCCGTCACCCACAGGCACAGTGATGCCCTGACCGGTGTTGACGACGGTCATGCCGCGGGTCAGGCCGTCGGTGGCCTTCATCGACACGATCCGCACGCGGTTGTCGCCGATCTGCTGGGCCACCTCGCCGGTGATGGTGACCGGCTGGCCCTCCAGCTCCACGTGCATCTCCACGGCGGTGTTGATCTCGGGGATCGCACCGGGCGGGAACTCCGCGTCGACAACCGGCCCGGCAATGGCCACCACGCGGCCATCGGCGTGCTCGGCGCTGCCGTCGGTGGTTCTCTCTTCGGTCATCGTCATTGCTGTCACTCCTCGCGCAGAGCGGAGACTGGTTGGATTGCTAACGGCCGCGGAACAGGTCCGCTGTACGGGCTTCGATGGTGTCTGAGAGCAGGTCGACTTCGCCGCCGGCGGTCTGGGCGAGCGCCTCTGCACCGCCGACGATCTCCATGATCTCGGTGGTGATGGCGTCCTGGCGGGCGCGGTTCATGACGCGCGTCAGGTTGGTCTTGAGCTCCTCGGCGTTGTCGGTGGCCGCCTTCATGGCGCGCTGGCGGGCCGCGTGCTCTGACGCCGAGGCTTCGAGCAACGCCGAGTAGAGCCGCGCCTCCGCGTAACGCGGCAGCAGCCGCTCGAGAATCGCGGCGGGTTCGGGCTCGAACTCGTAGCCGCCTTCGGGACCGCCGGCTGAGCCCGCGGTGTCGTCAGCGTCGTCGAACTCGCCGGCGTCGAGCGGCATGAATGGCACGATGGCGACCGACTGATTGCCCATGGAGTGGAACTGGGTGTAGGCCAGCATGACCCGTTGGCAGCCGTTCTCGAACAGCTCGGTCGCCGCCACGGCAACCTGCTGGGCGTCCGCGTAGCTGGGCTGGTCGCTGAAGCCCTCGAAACCCGCTGCGATGCGGAAGTTGCGGAAGCGGAAATACCCCAGTGCCTTGCGCCCAGACAGCACCAGCTCGTAGTCGCGACCTTCCGCTGCGTCGGCGGCGATGGCCCGTTCGGTGGCCCGCAAGACGTTGTTGTTGTAGCCACCGCACAGGCCGCGGTCAGCGGCAATGACAACGTAAGCGACCTTGGAGACCTCAGCGGGCTCGCGCAGGAGCGGGTGGTCTGCTTCGCCACCAGCGGACGCCAAGTTGGCGATGACGGCCGTCACCTTGTCGCTGTAGGGCCGCGCTGCGCGAACGCGTGCCTGCGCACGGACAATTCGTGATGCCGCGATCAGCTCCATGGCGCGCGTGATCTTCTTGGTGGCATCGATCGACCTGATACGACGCCGAAGAATGCGCTCCTGACCGCTTGCCATCGGTGCTCAGACCCCGCTCAGTCCTCGCTCGCAGCGTCGTCGTCGGCCGAACCCGTGGCGTCGCCACCGTCCGCGTCGGCGGATGTGGCGAACTGGGCCGTGAAGGCCTCAACGGCAGCCTGCAGCGCTGTCCCGTCGACGTCGCCACTCGAGCGGATGTCGGACATCAATGCGCTGTGCCGCGTACCCATGTAGGCGAGCAGCTCGTCCTCGTACCGGTTGATGTCATCGACGGGAATGCCGTCGACATAGCCGTTGGTGCCCGCATAGATGACGACGACTTGCTCCTCGACGGGCATCGGCGAATTGAGCCCCTGCTTCAGCAGCTCCACCAAGCGGTAGCCCCGGCCGAGCTGAGCCGCGGACACAGCGTCAAGCTCGGAGCCGAACGTGGCGAATGCCTCGAGGTCGCGGAACTGGGCGAGATCGATCTTGAGTGTCCCAGCCACGCTCTTCATGGCCTTGGTCTGCGCAGCAGATCCCACTCGAGACACCGAGATGCCCACGTCTACTGCAGGCCGCACGCCCGATTTGAACAGGTCGTCCTGCAGATAGATCTGACCGTCGGTGATCGAGATCACGTTGGTCGGGATGTACGCCGAGACGTCTCCGGCCTTGGTTTCGATGATCGGCAGTGCCGTCAGCGAGCCTGCGCCGTTGACATCGGACAGCTTGGCGGCACGCTCGAGCAGCCGGCTGTGGAGGTAGAAGACATCGCCCGGGTAGGCCTCGCGGCCAGGAGGCCGACGCAGCAACAGGGACATCTGACGGTAAGCCTCGGCCTGCTTGGACAGGTCGTCATAGACAATCAGGGCGTGATCACCGGTTTCCATCCAATGCTGGCCCATCGCGCAACCCGCGTACGGCGCCAAGTACTTGAACGGGGCAGGGTCTGACGCTGGCGCCGAGACCACGACGGTGTACTCCATGGCGCCGCGCTCGCGCAGCGTGTTGACCACCTGTGCCACCGTCGAGCCCTTCTGCCCGATGGCGACGTAGATGCACTTCACGCCGAGGCCTGCCTGGTTCAGAATCGTGTCGACCGCGACCGAGGTCTTGCCGGTCTTGCGGTCGCCGATGATGAGCTCGCGCTGGCCCCGCCCGACCGGTGTCATCGAGTCGATGGCCTTGATGCCCGTCTGCAGTGGTTCATGCACCGGCTTGCGGCCCATCACGCCGGGCGCCTGGATCTCCATGCGCCGTTCGACGGCACCGGTGATGTCGCCTTGGCCGTCGATCGGCTCCCCTAGCGCGTTGACCACGCGGCCGAGCACAGCGTCGCCCACCGGGACCGACAGGATGCGACCGGTGGCGCGGACTGCCTGTCCCTCCTCGATGTGCTCGACGCTGCCGAGCACGACCGCGCCGATCGACTCTTCGTCGAGGTTCAGCGCGAGGCCTACGTCGCCGCTCTGGAACTCGAGAATCTCGTTCACTGAGCAGCCAGGCAGGCCTGACACGCGGGCGATGCCGTCGCCGACCTCGAGAATGCGCCCGATGGTGCCCGACTCGATCGCCGGGTCGAAGCCCTCGAGGTTGCGGCGGATTGCCGAGGTGATGTCACCAATATCAATTGACAATGGGTTGATGGAAAGATCGGTCACAACAGGCGCTCCTTCATCTTGTCGAGCCGAGTGCGTACCGAGCCATCGAAGACCGTGTCGCCGATCTGGGCGGTCAGTCCTCCGATGATCTCGGGGTCCACTACGACATGGACGGTCACGTTGCGGCCGCTGGCTCGGCTGAGCGCCCCGGCTACTCGGGCGATTTGCTCTTCGGTGAGCGCGACAGCCGAGCGGACCTCGGCCACGGCGCCTCCTCGCGTGGCCGCCGCCAACGCGAGAGCTTCGTCCGCCACGGCATCGATGTCGCCGCCACGGCCGGCTCCGACCAGCATCGCCACCACGTTGAGGGTGACCGGCGATGCCTGGTCGGCCAGCAGGTCCTCGACGATGCCGATGCGACGCGAGGCCGGCACCGAACGGTCCGACAGCACGCGGCGCAGTTCCTCATTCCCGGCAGCCGCGCGGCCCACCGCGGACAGCTCTTCGGTCACCCGGTCGAGCACGTCCTCAGCCTGTGCGATGGCCACGACGGCGCTGGCGTACTGATCGGTTCGCTCGCTCATTGGTCGATCCTGGCCTGCGTCATGATCATGAGTTCAACTCCTGTCCCCATCCGGAGCCTGCTGTTCGGGCTGAACGGCACCGGCGGGCGACTGCGGGGAGGTTCAGTTCCCCACCCGTTCGATGTAGTCCTCGATGAGCTGGGCGTGGGCCGCCTCGTCGATGCTGGCGCGCACCACCTGCTCGGCGGCGCCCACGGCGATGGACGTGATGTCGGACCGCACCTCGGCCATGGCCCGTTCACGGGCGGCCTCGATGTCGGCTTCGGCCTGAGCCCGTCGCTCGGCGATCTCGGGCTCGATGGCCGCAAGCCGTTCCTGGCGGACGGCTTCCGCAGCTGCCCTGGCCTCCTCGATGATGCGCGCTGCCTCGGCATTCGCCTCGGCGATACGGCTGTCATAGGACGCACGCAGTTCCTCGGCCTCGGCTTTGGCGCTGGCAGCAGCGTCCAGGTCGCCCTGGATCCGCTCAGTGCGCGCCTCCATGGCCCGCCGGATCGGCGGCAGCGCCAGCTTCCACATGACGATCAAGAGGAGGAAGAACGCGATCGAACCCCAGATCACCTCGAACCATTCGGGGATGATCGGGTTGGATGTGGCCTCGCCCTCGGTCGCTGCGAGCAGGCTGGATGCCAGCGAGTTCATCGGTGCCTCCTACGCGAAGTTGAGCAGGATGAACACCACGAAACCGATGAGGGCCAATGCCTCAGTGAACGCGATGCCCAAGAACATGGTCGTACGGACCATGCCTGCTGATTCGGGTTGGCGCGCCATCGCTGTGATGGCATTGCCGACGACCAGGCCGATGCCGACGCCGGGGCCGATGGCCGCAAGGCCGTAGCCCAAACCGGCGCCGACAGCCTTGAGGCCGTCGACCGCGTTGTCCGCTTGTGCGAGCAATTCGATCACTCGTCTCTCCTGTTGTTCGGGAACTGTCGGGAACTGTTTGTGGGGATCTGTGGTTGGAGCCGCGGGTGCGGCGGTTGGGCCTAGTGCTCTGGGTGCAGTGCGCCGCCGATGTACACGGCAGTGAGGATCGTGAAGATGAACGCCTGCAGCACCGAGACCAGGATCTCGAAGGCCGTGAGCCCGATCAGCATCAGGAACGGCGCCGGCGTGATGATGACCAGCCACGTGGGCGTGCTGTCGGTGAGCGCCAGCCAGAACACGGTGTGCGACAGCACGGCGAACGTGACCAGCAGCAGGTGGCCGGCGAGCATGTTGGCGAAGAGCCGAACCGCCAGCGAGAACGGCCTGACCACGACCGTCGAGATGAACTCGATCGGCAAGACGATGATCAGCAGCGCCTTGGGGACCCCAGGGGGGACGGTGATGTTCTTCAAGTAGCCGAAGAACCCGTGGTTCTTGATGCCGATGGTGTTGTAGATCAGCCACACCAGCACGGCGAGCGTCAGCGGCATCGCCATGCGGGCATTGCCCGGGAAGTGAATGAGGGGGACTACCTCAGTGATGTTCGAAAACAGGATGAAGAAGAACATCGTCAGCAAGAACGGCAGGTAACGCATCCCATCGGGGCCGATGGTCTGCATGATGATGTTCTCGCGAATGAATTGCACCGAGGTCTCGGCCACCGTCTGGATGCCGCGGGGGGCAGTAATGACTTCCGCCCGGTCGTAGCGACGCTTCGCCATCACGAACATCACCACCGGGGCCACGAAGGCGAAGAGGTAGATGATGCCGACCTTGTTCAGCGCGAACACCGTGTCGTCAAGCCCCGGCAGGACGTTCGGCCACTCCAAGAGGTGTCCGATGTCAGGGAAGGTCAGCGCTAGCAAGTTCACTTCTGCTCCTTGCCGGGACGTTGAAGATCAAGGCCTGGGGCCGCGAGCCGCAGGGAAACATAGCGGATCTCCCACACAAGCAGACCGAGATGGCTCGTGATGATGGTGATCGCGATGGGCACAGGCTCGAAGAAGCTGAGCTGGGCGACGGCGAGCACGATGCACGCAAGCACCGCGAGGCGCGCGATGAAGCCGCCCAGCGTGGCCCCCATGAGCGCGACCGGCGATGTACGCGCACCCCACGCCATGAGCGCCGCGGCCGCCGCGAGATTGCCGATGACCAGCACATAACCAAGTGCCGAGGAGAACGCACCGCCCGTCCCCCAGATGAAACCGCTGACAACAACCCAAGCCGGCAACATCCACAGGCTCCGCCGCGCTATGTCCCGCGCGATGCCCCATTCCGGGGAGCGTTCGTCGCGTTCGGAGCTCACGCGAATGAGTCGGCGTCGACGTCGAGTGAGACACCCGTCGGCAGCGACGCCGACTCGTCGAGGCCCGCGGCGCGGTCTATGCCCCGCGGCTCCGAAGGCCGGCTCGAGGCCATCTCCTGCTCATGAGCCTGCATGCGCTCGGTGTAGCGGTACCACTCGACGAGCAGCTTCAAGATGAACGCCACCATGCCGAAGCTCAGAGCAAGCCACGGTCCTGTGCTCCACCAGTGGTCCAGCCCGAAGCCGGCTGCTGCGAAGATGGCCGGCGTCACGACGATCTCGATGGCCTTGGCCAGACCGTCTTCGCTGCCGCTGCCGCCAACGACGTCGCGTGCCATGTGCACAGGCTACGAGCGTCAGCGGTCGTAAGGCGGAAAGGCGGCGCAGAGTTCGGCGACTTCGGCTCGCACCTGGGCGATGACGCCTTCGTTGTCGGGGGCTCGCAGCACCCGTGCGGTGAATTCGGCGATCATCGCCATCTCGTCGGGGCCCATGCCCTGCGTGGTGACCGACGGGGTGCCCATGCGCAGGCCGCTGGTGACGAACGGCGAGCGCGGGTCGTCGGGGATGGCGTTGCGGTTCAGCGTGATCCCGGCCGAGTCGAGTGCTTCTTGGGCCACCCTGCCGGTCAGGTCGGCGTCGAATGTGCGCAGGTCGATCAGCAGCAGGTGATTGTCGGTGCCGCCCGATACCAACCGGAAGCCGTGATGGCCGAGTCCGTCGGCCAGCGCCGCAGCGTTGGAGACGATGCGTGCTTGGTATGCGGCGAACTCGGGGCGCGCCGCTTCGGCGAACCCCACCGCCTTGGCTGCAACCGCGTGATCGAGCGGGCCGCCTTGGCTGCCGGGGAAGACGGCCGAGTCGATGCGCTTGGCGTACTCCTGGGTGCACAGAATCGTCCCGCCACGCGGTCCGCGCATCGTCTTGTGGGTGGTGAACGTGACGATGTCCGCGTGCTCCACCGGATTGGGGTGCACGCCGCCCACGATCAGCCCGGCGATGTGTGCGGCGTCGAACATGAACACGGCGCCGGTCTCGTCGCAGATCTCGCGGAATGAGGCCGAGTCGATGCGACGGGGATACGCCGTCGCCCCTGCCACGATCAGCTTGGGGCGGTGCTCACGGGCCAGGTCGGCCACGGCCTCATAGTCGATGCGCTCGTCGCTGCGGGTCAGGCCGTAGCTGACGAAGCTGTAGAGCTTGCCGCTGGCGTTCACCGGCGACCCGTGGGTGAGGTGGCCGCCGTGGTCGAGGCTCATGCCCATCACGGTGTCGCCGATGTCGAGCAGTGCCAAGTACACCGCGGCATTGGCCTGCGATCCCGAGTGCGGCTGCACGTTGGCGTGCTCGGCGCCGAACAGCGCCTTGACCCGGTCGATCGCCAACAGCTCGGCCGTGTCGGCATTGGCGTTGCCGCCGTAGTAGCGACGGCGGGGGTAGCCCTCGCTGTACTTGTTGGTGAGCACGCTGCCGGTGGCGGCCATGACCGCCGGCGAGGCGAAGTTCTCCGAGGCGATGAGTTGGACCGTCGTCATCTGGCGCTCGAACTCGGCTGCCAGCACGGCATCGATCTCGGGATCGCCCAGCGACGCCCAGCTCGCTGCGGTCGGGTGCGTTCGGGTCATCAAGCGGTGTCTCCTTGGGTTGCCCGTCGTGTGTGCGGTGTGCCTCGGTTCGCCCTCAGACGCCAGAGCAACTCAGCACCGGCCGAGTGCGTCGATCTTGTCCACCCGTCGCTGGTGCCGTCCGCCTTCGAACGCCGCTGCGAGGTACGCATCCAGTGCGGCGACGGCCCCACGGTCATCCAAGAGGCGGGCGCCGAGGCAGATCACGTTGGCATCGTTGTGCTCGCGGGCGAGCCGGGCCGATGTCTCATCGTGCACGGTGGCCGCTCGGATGCCGGCCACCTTGCCGGCCGCCATAGCGATGCCGATGCCGCTGCCGCACACAGCTACACCGAGGTCTGCCGTCCGGCTCGCCACCGTCTTGCCGACGGCTTCGCCGAAATCGGGGTAATCGACCGATTCCGGGCCGCTCGTGCCCAAGTCGACAATGGCGTAGCCTCCGTTGCGGAGGTGTTCGGCCAAGCGATCCTTCAGCTCCCAACCGGCGTGATCGGACGCGAGCGCGATGACGGTTTCGCCCGGGGTGGACGAGCTGCGGGGGGCCACGGCGTCAGTCTCGCAGCGGTCGCTGCCGCTCAGGTGCCAGATTCGGCAGAAATCTCGGGTAACTCGAGTGAGCCGACCCCGACAGCGCCGTCTCGCAGCACAACGGGCTGGTCCCCGGTGACGTCCACCACCGTCGAAGCGGCGCCACCCGCCGCCCGCCCACCGATGACGCAGGCGAGTCTCGGCGGCGTGACGAGACTCGCCGCTGCCTCGTTGGCGTCTGCCGGTGTCTCGAAGCCGTGCCGGTTGGCGCTCGTGCCGGTCACCGGTCCGACCTCGTCGATGAGCCACCGCAGCCAGCCTGCCGCCGGCGCTCTCACGCCCAGAGTCTCGCGACCGTGCAGCGGGTCCGGACCGCCACGACGGCGGGCTACCAGCGTGAGTCCCCCGGGCCAGTGACGCTCGGCGAGCGTCCGTGCCTGCGCAGAGAACTCGACCAGCTCCTCAGCTTGGGCCAATCCCGACACGAGGATCGGCATCGGTTCGGTGCGGGGACGGTCCTTGGTCTTGCACACACGGGCGACCGCTTCGGTGTCTGCGTACCGAGCCATGATCCCGCAGAGCGTGTCGGTTGGGGCCACGACGAAGTGGCCCTCGCGCAGCAGCCTCGTCGCCTGTTCGATGACGAGACTGTCTGGTTCATTTTGGGGTCGAATGGCGACGAGCACGCGATCGAGGCCAGCAAGGTCGGGTTCGACGCTCACGTCTTGGTAGCCGCGAGCGCTCGCTATCTCGGAAACCGCTGCCCCCTGATCGGAGCCGATCTCCAGTGCCAGGAGCCCGCCTGGCGCCAGCCAGCCGCGGGCATCGCGCACAATCGTGCGCAACGCGCTGAGACCGTCGGTCCCCGCATACAGCGCCTCATGTGGCTCCCAGTTGTCGATTTCAGGCGGAAGAGCCTCCGCGTCTGCCACGTACGGCGGGTTGGACACGATGAGATCGAGCTGTCCTCGAAGCTCCGCTGCGCAGATGATGCCTTGCGGATCGAAGAAGCCCAAGAGCGCCTCGAACCAATCTCCCTGGCAGAGCGAGACCCGGCTCGCTGCACTCCCCAGCCCCGCCAGGTTCGCGGCCGCCAACGCCAGCGCCTCCGCAGAACTGTCGGTGGCCAGTACGTGCGCCTGGGGCACCTCGTGAGCGATCGACAGCGCAATCGCACCGCAGCCGGTGCCCAGATCGGCCACGACCACCTCCGACTGACGGCGGCGTCGCACGGTCTGGAACAGCCAGTCGATGGCGACACCCGCGACGACTTCAGTCTCGGGGCGCGGGATCAGCGCTCGATTGTCGACCGCCAAGTCGAGTTCGCGGAATCCCCATCTGCCGAGGACGTACTGCAGCGGCTCGCCGGCGACACGCCGTGCTGCCATGGCGTCGGCGTGGGACACCATCCGCACCGTCATCGGCGTCTTGGGTGCCAGGGCGATCTCGGCGACATCGCATCCGCTGGCCTCCGCAGCGATATGGCGTGCGCTCACGTCGGGCTCCGGCACTCCGGCCCCCGAGAACTGCTCGCGCAAACCCCGGTACAGGTCTCCCAACCTCAGAGCTTCCTTTGCCGGCGGCACTGGACCTCGCTCGTGGGCTGGGAGGATGTCAGTCGCCGGCGGCAGCCGCGGCGAGCTGTTCGGAACGCTCGGCTTGCTGCAGGGCATCGAAGATCTCGTCGAGCTCGCCGGCCAGCACCCGGTCCAGCTTGTAGATCGTCAATCCCACCCGGTGATCGGTGACGCGGTTCTCTTTGAAATTGTAGGTCCGGATCTTCTCCGAGCGACCTCCCCCGCGCACCTGATTCCGCTTGTGGGCGGCCACCTCTGCAGCGTGGGCCTCCTGGGACAGCTGCAGCAGCCGGGAGCGCAGCACCCGCATCGCCTTCGCGCGGTTTTGCAGCTGGCTCTTCTCGTCCTGCATCGACACGACCACACCTGTGGGCTTGTGGGTGACGCGCACGGCGGAGTCGGTCGTGTTCACAGATTGGCCGCCGGGACCCGACGAGCGGAAGGTGTCGACAATGAGGTCATTCGGATCGATCTCCACGTCCACCTCCTCGGCCTCAGGCAGAACGCTGACCGTCGCCGAGGACGTGTGGACACGTCCTTGGGACTCGGTCACCGGCACCCGCTGCACCCGGTGCGGTCCCCCCTCGTGCTTCAAGCCACGCCACACGCCCGGGCCGCGCACCGCAAAGGTGACGTTGGTGAACCCGCCCATGTCGCTGTCCTGGCGCCCGAGGAGTTCCAGCGACCATCCCGCCTGTGCTGAGACGTACGCGCGATACATCTCGAAGAGATCCCGGGCCCAGATGTTGGCTTCCTCGCCGCCTTCAGCACCCTGGATCTCCACGATGACGTCTCGCTCGTCGTTCGGATCGACGGGCAGGAGCAGGGTCTTGAGGCGCTCGTCGAGGTCCGCGGCGCGTCGCGACGCCGCCTCCAGCATCTGGGTCGCCTCGACGGCATCGTCGCCGTCGCTCGCATCGAGGAGGTCCTGGGCAGCTTCGGTGTCGGCGAGAGCGAGATGCGCCTCCTGGGCGACTTCGATGATCTCGCCGATGCGCGCCAGCCTCCGGCCGAGCTCCGCGAACTGCGCCCGGTCGCCGGACGCAGCACCCTCGCCCAGCTTCCGTTCAAGCTCCGCCCGCTCGGCTTCCAGCGCATCGAGCCGCAGAGATTCGACAGTGCCCGACACGTGTTCAGGCTAACTGGGGGCTTGCTGCCACCTCAGGTGCTCTCGCCCGAAAAAGTGCGCCATCCGTCATCGATCTCAACGATCTCGGCGGGGTTGTCGAGCCTTTCCGCCATGGCTCTGATGACCTCGTGAGCGTCGCGTTGGGGCACGGCAACGGCCAGCTCGGCATCGGGGTCCAAGAACAGCCGGGCGTCAGCCGCGAACGGCACCACATCGAGATCAATGCCGACGCCGGCCACGACGACGATGCGACGGCCATCGGGCGTCAGGCCGTATGCCACAGCCGGCGACGAGTCCTTGGGACCTCCGCGCTCGACGGGCGGCGACGCAGCGCGCAGGCGGCCTGCCCGCACCAGGTCCGGTCGGCGTATCAGCAGCGAACGCAGCCAGCGGGCTGCGCCCATCCGGTTCAGCGGATGGGGCGACGCTCCCGCGCAACGGTGCGTGCGCACCACGTCCGCGACGCGGCGAATGGCCTCGGCGGTGGGCTCGTCGGCATGCAGGAGCGCAAACGCCTCCCGATCGTGCGCACCGACGCCGACTTCGATCTGCCATGCCACCGCAGGGGCGTCGCCGCTGTCGGGATCACCGTCGCCGGGGCTTTCGTCGGTGCTGCTGGCGCCGGTGGCCGCCGCCGAGGCCACGATGCGCGCCACCTCGAGTCCTTCCACCTCACCGGTGATGACACCGTGCTCCACCGCGATCTCGACGCCAGCGCTGGCGAGCAGCGCCACGAGCTCAGGCACCCGCGGCGGGGCGGATTCGGTCGGCCGCGGTGACGGTTCTGCATGCACAGCCGTGTCGCCCTGGATCTGCCACACCGAGGGAGGCTTGGTGAAGCAGACAGCCCGCCTCGCCAACAGACCGCTGTGGTCGTCTGCGAAGACGTGCACAGCGTCGCAGCCGCTGCGAATCGCCAACGCCAGTGCGCCGCCGAGCGCCCGCTCGGGGCGTTCCTGCGCGAGGCAGACCACCGCAGGCTCAGCGCCGGCGGTGACGGCAAGGGCGCCGTCATCGGTGCCCGACACCTCGGCCAACTCCACATCGAGCACCGTGCGGGTCAGAACTCTCAGCTTGGCCGCATGCAGGACTCGGATGCGGTCAGCGTCAAGTGTCATGGCTGCTGTCCGCAGTCACGCGCCGCCGCCTAGCGGCGCTTGGTCATTCGCGATGCTCGCCGCGTCCTGGGACAACACCGTTCCGGAGCGGCGTCAGCTCCGCCGCTTCCTCTGACCGTAGCGCCGCTCGAAGCGCTCCACCCGACCGGCGGTGTCGACGATCTTCATCTGGCCGGTGAAGAAGGGGTGACTGGCGCTGGACAGCTCGACATTGGCCAGCGGGTAGGTGTTGCCGTCGGTCCATTCGATCGTGTGGTTGGTCTCGATCGTGGACTGTGTGAGGAAGGCGAAGTCGGCACTGGCGTCGCGGAACACGACGGGTCGGTAATTGGGATGGATGTCGCTCTTCATCGTGTTCCCTGCGTGGACGGCTTCGGGCAGATCAGCCGTTGATCAGGCTACGGGACTCAAGGCCCAACCGCATCTGTCCATCTTTCAGCGGCGTCCGCCGAGGCTGAAGCTGCGGTCGGAGTCAAGACGGATCTCGCCGGAGTCCAGTTCGGCGGAACCGGGCAGCCCGCCGACGAAGGCGATCTCCAGATTCGCCGCCTCGCGCAGCCGCGCAGCTGCGAGGTCATCGGCGGCGCTGCCGGTCGATGTGCGGGCCGTTGCCACCATGGTGACCGAACCGGCGTCTTCCAAGTTCCGGGCGCCTCCGAAGAAGCGCAGCGTCGATGTGATCGCAGCGCCCACGGCGTCGGCGGGCTGGTTCCGCCCGTTGCCGCTCGCCGCATATGCACGGGCGAGCCGCGTCAACCCGTCGAAGAGGATGACGACGTCTTCGCCCGCCTCCGCCATGCGCTTGGTGCGCTCCAGCGTGAGCTCGGCCACAGCGAGATGCTCCTCGGGCGGCCGATCGAACGTCGACGCCAAGACCTCGCCAGAGGTCTCCAGCCGTCGGGTCAACTCGGTGACGTCCTCAGGCCGCTCAGAAATCAGCAGGACGATCAGGTGAATGTCGGGATGACGCTCTCCGATGGCCGTGGCCATAGCCGCCACAAGCGGGGACGTCGGACGGGTTCCGTCGGCCATGAGCAGGCCGCGGGATCCGATGCCGATCGGGACGCCGGCGTCAATGGCTGCCAGCGGTCCGGTCTGCTGGGGGCCGCACAGCATCAGTGCTTCGGTCGGCAGCACCGCCGTGAGGCTGTCGAACAGCGGCCGGTCGGGCACCTCCGGGGGCGGCTCGCCGTTGAGCGTGTCCAAGCGCAGCAGAGCAGGATTTCGCTCGCTGCGGGCCGCCGGCCGGCTGACACCGGTGATGCGGTCGCCGCGGCGCAGGTCGTACTGGCGGACCTGCCGGGCCGCAACGTACACGTCGTCGGCGGAAGGCAACGGCCCGTTTGTGCGCAGGAAGCCGTACCCCTCGTCGCGCAGGTCCAGCAGCCCGTCGCAGTGGACGGTCTCGCCGACAATCGGCGTGTCGTCACGATCGCGTCCGCGGCGGCGGCTGCGACGGTTGCCTTCCTCGGCCACCGGCACCTCGGGCGAGTGGTCTGCGGCGTCCGGCGATCCCTCGTCTGCTGGAGCATCCTGCGACTTCACGGCGCGGGGTGAGGACGACGCCTTGGCAGCAGGTTCGTTGCGGCCAGAGCCGGGCACTGCTGGGGTACGAGTGCGCGTCGTGGTCGCAGGGGCGTGAGCGATGTCGGCCGTCGGATCGAGTTCATCGCCCGCAGCGCTGCCGACGGTGTCCGGGCCAAGAATGGCGCTGATGATCGTGGCCTTGCGGGCACGAGGTGGTACCTCGGCACCGAGCGCCGCGGCGATCTGGAGCAGCTCGTCTCGCTCCTTGGATTCGAGCAAAGCACGATCCGGTGTGTCCGACATGGCGACCTCAGAAGCTCTTGCCTAAGAGCGCAGCCCTGTTGGGCCGCGCAGCGAGTTTGCGTTTCCTGTGCCGGACTCTGTCGCCCGACCCAGCGATCCGGTCCCATGACGCCCGAGCGAACCCCTCACTGAGCACGCTCTGCACTGGGGAACCGTCGATCGGCGCCAACGCTACCGCCGCGCCGTTGGCACCGCTACTGCGATGCTGCTGCGATGACGAAGTCGCGCAGGGTGGCGAGGTCGTTCGGGAGCGCAGTGAGGTGCTCGTCACGATCAGCCAGGGCGGCGAGTGCCGGGGGCAACTCCGGCTCGATGCCTGTTGCCTCAGCTACTGCTTCGCCGAACTTGGCCGGATGGGCGGTGGACATGACCGCCATGGGCGTCGTCCAGCCTCCGGCGGGAGCGTCGCGGCGGGCCACCGTGCGCGCGACCGCTGTGTGAGGGTCGATGAGCCGGTCGTCGGACTCGTGCACAGCGGCGATGGTGGCCGACACCTCGTCCTCGCTCGCCGAGCCGACATCGAAGCCTGCGCGCAGTCTGGCGAGCACGTCGGGCGCCAGCACGAGCGCGTCATCGGTCCGGAAGCGGGCCATGTCGGCGGCGAGCGCGGCGCCGCGGCGGCCGCCCAGCTCGAACAGCAGACGCTCGAAGTTGCTGGACACCCCGATGTCCATGGCCGGGCTGGTGGACGGCCGCACTTCGGCGATGGCCATCTCGCCGGTGCGGTGCGCGCGGGCCAGGATGTCGTTGTGATTCGTGGCGACCACGAGTCGATCGATCGGCACGCCCATGCGGCGGGCCACGTCGCCTGCGAGCACATTGCCGAAATTGCCGGTCGGCACGCAGAACGACACCGCATTGACGGGTGCTCCGAGCCTCACGGCAGTGATCGCGTAATACACGGTCTGCGCTGCGACCCGGGCCCAGTTGATGCTGTTCACGGCGCCGAGTCTCATCCGCTCGCGGAACGGCCGGTCGGCGAACAGTGCCTTAACCAAATCCTGGCAGTCGTCGAACGTGCCGTCGATGGCCACGTTCGTGATGTTGGGACTGTCCACCGTGGTCATCTGCCGCCGCTGGATCTCAGTGACCCGGCCCGCCGGGTGCAGCATCACCAGTTCGATGCCCACCCGGTCGCGGCACGCTTCGATGGCAGCCGAACCCGTGTCGCCCGAGGTGGCGCCCACGATGGTCAGGGTGGTGCCTCGCCGGACAAGTTCGTGCTCGAACAGGCGGCCCAATAGCTGGAGCGCCACGTCCTTGAACGACAGCGTCGGACCCCAGTACAGCTCAGTGAGATGCTCGCCCGTCGACAGCTCGCTGGTGGGCACTACGTCGGGATGGCCGAAAGTCGAGTACGCGTCGCAGGTCAGCACCGCCAAGTCGTCGATGCTGAGCGACGGCGCAACGAAAGGCTCCAGCACCCGCGCCGCTACCTCGTGGTACGGCAGGCTCGCGAAGTCGGCCAGATCGCTGCGGCTGATGGCCGGCAGCTCGGCGGGCACATACAGCCCGCCGTCGGCCGCCAGACCTTCGAGCAGCACATCGCCGAAGTCCAAGACCGGGGCGTCGCCCCGGGTGCTCACGTAGCGCATGACCGAGCCAGCCGATCTCGCCGGCTACTCGCCGATCACACGGATCGCGTTGCCGATGCGCCGCACCGCATCAAGCTCGCGCACGTCGCGCAGCGTGGATGCTACGTCAGCCTCGCGAGCCCGGTGGGTGATGAACTCCAGGTGAGCGATGTCGTCGGCGGCTGCGCCCCGGGTGGTCTGCTCGACCGAGCGGATCGACACCCCGTGCTCGCCGAACACGCCGGCCACCGCAGCCAGCACGCCGGGCTTGTCGGTGACATCGAACTGCAGGTGGTAGGCGGTGCAGGTCTCGTCGATGGGGCGCAGGCGCGCAGCGGTCAGCGGACCGAACCCGTCGCACACGCCCCGGCGCAGGTTCTGCGAAACGGTGATGAGGTCGCCCAGCATGGCGCTCGCCGTCGGGAACCCTCCGGCGCCGCGCCCATACAGCATCAGGTCTTCGACGGCTTCGCCCTCAAGGAACACGGCGTTGAAGGCGTCGCGCACCGATGCCAGCGGGTGGTCGATCGGCACCATGGCCGGATGCACCCGCACGGCGATCTCGCCGTCCTGCCGCTCGGCCACGGCGAGCAGCTTGATGACATGGCCCATCCGGGCGGCGGCTGCGATGTCACCCCTGCCGATCGCGCTGATGCCTTCCTGGTGGACGTCTCCTGCCACGACCTTGGCGCCGAACGCGGTCATGGCCAAGATCGCTGCCTTGGCGCCGGCGTCGAAGCCCTCCACGTCGGCGGTCGGATCGGCTTCGGCATATCCGAGCCGCTGGGCCTCGCCCAGCACATCGGCATAGTCGGCACCGTCCTCGGTCATACGGGTGAGGATGTAGTTGGTCGTGCCGTTCACGATGCCCATCACCCTGGTGATGCGCTCGCCGATGAGCGAGTTGCGCAGCACCCCGATGAGCGGGATCCCGCCGGCCACGGCCGCTTCGAAAGCCAAGTCGACGCCGTTGGCCTCGGCGAGAGCGAACAGCTCGTCGCCGACGTTGGCGATCAGTTCCTTGTTGGCCGTCACGACCGGCTTGCCGGCTTCGAGAGCGGCGCTGACCAAGTGCCGGGCCGGCTCGATGCCGCCCATCGCCTCGACGACCACATCCACGTCGTCGGCGACCACCAGCGACTCGCTGTCGCTGGTCAGCACGTCGTCGGGAACTGCAACCGAACGCTCGGCACTGAGATTGCGGACCGCGACGCGGCTGACCGAGAAGTCGAGCGAGGTGCGACTCGCGAGGTGTGAGGCATCGCGCAGCAGCAGCGACACGAGGGACGCCCCGACGTTGCCGCAGCCGAGGATGCCGACGCGCACCGGTTGGGACGCTTCCGCATCGGGGGCGGCGAGGCGTGCTGACTCGGATCCGGCTCCAGGCACGACCGAAACGGTACCGTCAGTGCCCGCATCCTCCCGCAAGGATTTCCGCAGTCCACTGTCACCACGGCTCGTCGAGGATCGCCGCGGTGCCCGCTGCGGCCTGGGATGACGATGCCGACAACCGCAGCCGGCATCAATCGACGTGCATCAATCGACGCATTGAGGCCACCCACACCAGCGCCGCGCCTTGCACCGCCCACAGCCCGACGGCGACCAACAGCCCGAGTCGCAGCCAGACAGCAGATGTCTCTGCGAACACGAACCAGCCAGCACCCCACGCCAACGCGATGACCCACAACCGGGTACGCCAAGCCTCGAAGCACGACGAGCGTCGTAGCGACTCCGATCTGACCAACCCCCAGGCCGCCACCACGACCGCACCGAGTGCATCAGCAGCAGAGGTCAGACGAATTGGCCGATCGTAGCTGGCTCCCGTAGATATTTTGTAGACATTGATGCAGATGACCGCGCTAGCGTCAGCCCATGGAGACCACCACGATCCGCGTCGATCGCTGCACACATGCCCAGCTGGTCGAGATGAGCCGTGCCAACGGTGACAGTCTGACCGAGACGGTCCGTCAAGCCGCTGATGCGCTGCGCCGGCTGAGACTCGGATTGCGAGTGCAGGAGCAATACGCCGAATTGCGCAGCGACCCACAGGCGTGGGCCGACTACTTGGCCGAGGCCGAATCGACTCACGTGGGCAATGGCATCGATTGACGAGCTCTGGCTCACCGACTTCGGCGAGTCGTACCCGAGCGAACCTGCCTCCCGCCGGCCAGCGCTTGTGATCGGCCCGCCGGACATCTTCGGCTCTGACTTCCCGATCGCGATCGTGGCGCCCCTGACGACGACTCATCGGGGACTGGACCTCCATGTCGAAATCTCCGCAAATGCACGCACGGGCCTGCGCGAGACGAGCTACGTGCAATGCGAACTTCTGCGATCCGTCAACACCAACCGCCTAGTGCGCCCCCTTGGCGTGATCGACGTCAACACCAGCTGGCACGTCAGCGAGATCGTCAGGACGCTGCTGAACCACCCGTAACCCGCCGCGAGCGAGTCACCTCACGTCGGTCGACTGAATCCGCTGTGCTTCAGGAGAGCGCATCGAGCGCCAGCATGTCGTCGACGGTTTCGCGCCGGATCACGAGGCGAGCGTCGCCGTCGGCCACGAACACCACCGCTGGGCGGCCGATGCGGTTGTAGGACGAACCCATCGAGTAGCCGTACGCGCCGGTGACGGGCGTGGCCACCAAGTCGCCCGCATCGATGCCGACGGGAACCGGGGCTGAACGCACGATCACGTCACCGGATTCGCAGTGCTTGCCCACCAGCCGCACCCGGCTGGGCCGGGGCTCGCTGACCCGAGCGGGCATGAAGGCGGTGTAGTCGCTGCCATAGAGCATCGGGCGAGGGTTGTCGCCATAGCCGCCGTCGACCGCGACGTAGGTCCGCACCCTCGGAATCTCCTTGACGCTTCCCACCGTGTACAGCGTGACCGCGGCCGCTGCGGCAATGGCGCGCCCTGGCTCGGCCACCAGACGGGCACCCAAGCCGTGACGGGCGCTCAGCGTGCGCCAGCGATCGCTCAGCGCCACGCCCCACTCGGAGATCGTCGGGGCATGCTCGGCTTCCACGTAGGCAACGCCGAGGCCGCCGCCGATCGACAGATCCTCCAAGCAGCCGGCCGCCGGCCCGCCGTCGCCGAACAAAGGTGCGGCGAAGTCCGTGACCACCTCCAATGCCTTGGCCAGGCTCTCGGTCCGGAAGACCTGGCTGCCGATGTGGCAGTGAACGCCGGCCAGCTCGATCCCCTCTGCAGCCGCGGCACGCTCGACCGCTGCGGTCGCGGCACCAGAGCCGATGCCGAAGCCGAACTTCGAGTCAGCCTGCCCGGTGGAGATGTACTCGTGCGTCTCGGCGCGCACGTCAGGCGTCACACGCAGCAGCGCCCGCGGCACCATGCCGTCAGCACGGTGCAATTCGTCCAAGATGTCCAGCTCTTCGAACGAGTCGACGACAAGGCGGCCGACCCCTGCTGCGCGTGCCATCGCCAGCTCGGCAGCCGACTTGTTGTTGCCGTGCAGCACGACGCGCTCGGCCGCCTCGCGGGCACCGCCGTCGCCGAAGGACCGCAGGACCGTCTGCAGCTCGCCGCCGCTGGACACGTCGATGTCCATGCCTTCGGAGATCGCCAGGCGCGCCATCGCCGCGCACAGGAACGCCTTGGCGGCGTAGGCCGCTCCTCCATCGAAGGCCGCGACCGCTTCGCGGCATCGTGCGCGCAGGTGCACTTCGTCGTAGACGAACAGCGGCGTGCCGAACTCTGCGGCCAATTCGACGAGGTCGCATCCCCCGATGCGCAGGCGTCCCTGCCCGGACACCGCAGACGTGTCGGGGAGCAGCCGGAACGGGATCGGCCCGCTGGGATCGTCCGCCGCGGCTTGCGGTGCATCAGCACTCATCGCCAGACCTCCGCCACGCTCACATTGCCTCGGGCGCGTTCACGCCGAGCAACCCGAGACCGATCGCCAAGCCGATCCGCGTGCCCTCGGTGAGGCACAGCCGGGCGTCGCGCACCTCCGGCGGGTTGTCGCTGTGCAAGATCGGGCAGTCGTGGTAGAAGCCGTGGAAGGCTGCTGCAAGGTCGCGCACCCAGGTCGTCACTTTGTGGGGCGCCCGCTCGCGCAGCGCGATCTCGACCACTGACGGCAGCACTTCGAGCGCCCGCAGCAGCGCCACTTCCCGCCCGCCGATCAGCGTTCCCAGATCGGTGCCCGCCGGCGGCACGGGTGCGACCCCCATCGACTCGGCGCGCCGGGCGACCGAGGCAATCCGGGCGTGCGCGTACTGCACGTAGAAGACGGGATTCTCTGCCGCTTGGGCCGACAGCAGGTCGATGTCGATGGTCTGGCGCGAGTCGATCGACTGCAGCAGGAACGCAAAGCGCGCCACGTCTGGGCCCACAGCATCGATGAGCTCGCGCACCTCGACCATGGTGCCGGTGCGCTTGGACAGCTCGATGACCTCGCCGTCACGCATCAGCGTCACGTTCTGGCCGACGATGGCCTCATAGGACTCGGGCAGGTGCCCGAGCATCTGCATGGCAGCGGCGATGCGAGGCACGTAGCCGTGGTGGTCCGCCCCCAGCACGTCGATCACCAAGCCGATATCGCGGTCACCGCGACGGAACTTCTGGTGGTGGTACGCGATGTCGGGCAAGAAATACGTGGGCTCGCCGTCGCTGCGTCGCAGCACCCGGTCCTTGGAGTCCTCGAACTTGCTGGTCGCGAGCCATTCGGCGCCGTCAGAGGTGTAGGTCCAGCCGGCGTCGCTCAGGCGCCCGATGATGTCGTCCATGGCGCCGGAAGCCACCAGCTCGTTCTCGCTCTGCCAGTGGTCGAAGCCGACGTTCATCGCTTCAAGCGCTTCGCTCACATCACGAAGCGCCCGGTCACGTCCCCACGACGTCGCGTAGGCCGAGCCGCCGAGCGCATCGAGCGCCGCCCCGAGATCAGCCTCACCCAATGAAGGGCCAGCCCCCAGCTCTGTCGCGAGCTCCTTCGCCCACTCGGCGACGTACTCGCCGTGGTAACCGTCGTCGGGCACTGGCCGGCCAACCAGTCGGGCCGCCAAGGAACGCCCGAACAGCTCCATCTGGGTGCCGCGGTCATTGACGTAGTACTCGGTGTGGGTCTCGTAGCCGCAGCGGCGGAACAGGCGGGCCAGGCTGTCGCCGAAGGCCCCCCAGCGACCGCCGCCAGCATGCAGCGGCCCGGTGGGATTTGCCGACACGAACTCGAGATTGACCGTCTGGCCGGCACCGAGGTCGTGGCGCGCGTAGGCATCGGCGCCGAGGCGCAGCACCGCTCCGAGCACTTCGTGCAGCCAGGTCGGCGACAGGTACAGGTTCACGAAGCCGGGTCCCGCCACCTCGGCTCGCTCGAGATGTGGCAATCCGGCACCGTCGAGCTCTGCGGCAAGCCGCTCTGCCAGCTCGCGAGGCGCCATCCGGGCGCTCCTCGCGTTCACCAGCGCTGCGTTCGTGGACCAGTCGCCATGATCGACGCGTGCCGGACGTTCGAGGCCGAGGCGCGACGGGTCAACGTGCACGCCGAGGCACTCGAGTGCGCTCGAGATCGCAAGCCTCAACTCAGCTTCCATCATCGAAGCGACGCTACCCCTGCATCCCCACGAACTCGGGGCCATTTTCTGCCTCGCGAATGCAGTGCCGCGTGGCAGTCGCTGGGCCGCCGCTGCGGCGCTACGGGGCGGTGAGGCTGTGGAAACGAGCAGTCGCCGCCAGAGTGGGGCGCGAGAGCGGTCGATAGCTTGACCGGGCATCGGGTCCGGGAATCGAATCCAGCCGGACCTCTAGCCCTCGTAGCTCAGGGGATAGAGCAGTGGCCTCCGGAGCCATGTGCGCAGGTTCGAATCCTGCCGAGGGCGCTGCGCCGGCACCATGCCGGCCGGGGCAGTCGGTTCAGTCGTTCGGGTCGTCTTCGATCATGTCCCAATAGTCAGGGTCGACCTCGAAGTCGGCGATCTCGACCACACCTGGCTCCACGAGCACGCCAGCGAACACCAGAGCCCCAAAGACCGGGTCGATGATGTGGAGCGTACGGATCTCCGGGTAGAAGTCGAACAGCAGATTCTCGAAGTCCCGGAACCCGATGAGCGCAGCAGCGAGGGGTCCGGACCAGAAATCCCACTCCGACGGCCGCCCGCCCGCGCTTCGCTCGGGACCGTACGTCCTCGTGACCTTGTCGGCTGCGGCCTCGCCGACACGAACCTCGAACATCAACCGGCGGTCGCCAACCCGTATCGCTCCGCAACCGACTGGGAAAGCCGCTCGCTGGTCGGGGTCGCAGTTTGCGGAAAGTCGAGGAAGGCAGTCGAGAACGGGATCGTCTCGCCAATCTCGGTCAGCCGCCAACCTGGCTCCTGATGAGAAAGCTCGCTGACCTGCGTACCCGTCATCCCCTCCAGCTGGGCGAGCACATCGGAGACGGTCTGCATCTCCGCGTCCGTGAACCAAGTCAGATCTGCATCGCGCTTCGGCACCAATCGGTGCTGAGGGCGGCCGAGAAAGTCCTCCTCGATCAACTCAGCTGCGCCGGAGTCGATCAGCCGTCGCCGGACTGGGAGCAGCTGATGCGGAGCCGGCCCGTGAGGGAGCTTCTGGAACTGACAGCCCGATACCACCTCGTGATGCCGCCGCAAGTGCGTGAACTCGACGAAGAACAACACCTTATTGAGCTTTGTAGCGCCCCCTGCGAGGTCGCCCTGCAACCGAGCAGCGACATGCAGCAGCAGCTCAGCGAACTTGTCCTCGACGTAAGCGACATCCACGAGGTCCATCGTAGGAGGGGGGTGTGATTTGTTGGCGGAGCATCACAGCCGGCTGTGCCCCGACGAGTGGTTCGAGGATCCGTTCGCGAGCGGGCGATGCCTGCCTTCGGTGCCGGCCGAGCTCTATGCGCCGGCACTATGCCGGCCGGGGGCGCTGCGCCGGCTCAGGCCGTCGCTGACCAGCCGGTCAGTTCGGTGCGCTGGATGACGATGGCGGCGCCGACCGGCGGCTCGGCGGCGTACTGCGGGTAGCGCTCGCACAGCAGTTTGATCGCATTGCGATACTGCGTGCCTTCGGTGCGCACCGCGGCTCGGCCTCGCAGGCGCACCCACCACAGGCGCTCCCAGTTCTCGTCGTCGTAGTGCTCGATCAGCATGGTGACCTCGGGGAAGCGTCGAACGTTGTCCAGCCGCTTGAGATCCATGGTCGTCTTGGGCTTGTGGTCGACGGCGGTCACCACGACATCGTCCTCGAACGCATAGGTGCATGGCACCAAGTCGACGCGCCCGTCGGACCGGATTGTCGCGAGGGTTGCCACCCGTCCCTCAGACAGCAGCTCCAGCAGTTCAGCCTCGGTCACGGCGGGCCACCCTAGAGCCCTGAGCAGCGGTTTCAGCGTTCTGCGCGCCAAGACCGATCGTGTCGCCCTGCGAGGTGGTCGCTGTTCGTTCCTGAGACGGCTGCCGTAGTCTGGCGACATGGCAATGACCGGGGAAACGACTGAGGCCCCTCCCGCATCCAACGGAGCGCCGCAGCGCTGGACGTTCCAGTGGAAGGAGCTGTACGACGAGGTCATCACCACCGGACTGTGCACCGGCTGCGCCGGCTGCGTCATCTCCTGCCCGCACGACGTCATCGGCTACGAGCACATCGGGGGCGGCTTCACACCGTTCCATCTCGAAGACGAGCTCGGGCTCGCGGACTGCGGTCACGGCCAGAAGGGCTGCACGAGCTGCACCCGGGCCTGCCCCCGGTTCCGCACCTGGGAGGACGAGGCCGACGACTTCATGTTCGGCCGCCATCGCACCGCCGAAGAACCCTCGGGCGTCTTCAAGGACATCATCCTCACGCGGGCCTCTGACGAGTACGTCCACGAGATCGGCCAGGACGGCGGCCTGGTCTCGGCCATCCTCATCTGGGCGCTCGACCACGGCTACATCGACGCCGCCCTGACGTCCTACGTGGGCGAAGGCGAAGGCAACCAGTGGACTGCCTCGCCGGGGGTGGCCTTCAACCGGGAGGACGTGCTGCGGGGTGCCGGCAGCCGCTACACCTATTCGGCCAACACGCTGGCGTACAACGAAGCCGTCGAAGCCGGCGCCCGCAAGCTCGCCCTCGTCGGCATGAGCTGCCAGAGCTCGATCGTGCCGGTCGCCAAGTCACGCAAGGTCGGCAAGGTCGGCAACCGGTTCGTGCTGAACATCGGGCTGCTGTGCTCGAAGTCGTTCGACGAGGCGATCTTCGAAGAGCTCTTCGAGCAGAAGTACGGACTCGACCGTCATCGCATCCGCAAGACGAACATCAAGGGCGTGTTCCAGATCTGGACCCACGACGGCGGCTACTACGAGATCAACCTCAAGGAGTGCCATGCGTGGACGCGCGAGGGCTGCATCCACTGCCCCGACTTCGCTGCCGAGCACGCCGATATCTCCACCGGCGGCATCGGCAAGTACAACGACTGGACGCTCACGATCGTCCGCACCGACATCGGCCGCGAGATCATCATGAAGATGCTCGCCGACGGGTCGCTCATCGGCCGTCCCGGCGACGAAGACCCCGGTGCCATCGCGTTGATGCACAAGCTCAGCGAGAAGTCGCGGGTCCGCTGGCCGAAATTCGCGTGGGACAAGCCAGCGCTGCTGCCCGAACCAACCAAGAAATAGCTCCTCGCCGGCACGACACCCTCAGACGCACTCGTTGATGAAGTCGACGATGTCGGGCTGCACCTCGGTGCTCGCCAGGAAGTCGCCCAGCCGGTGTGCCGGCACGACGTCCTGAGCGCGGGCAAGCGAGCAGGCGCACAGGATCTTCAGGCGATCGGCGCCGGCAGAGCACTCGTCGAGGTACAGCTGCTGCCGAGCTTGGGACCACGCAGGCGGCGGCGGTGCGTCACGACAGTCGACCAGCGCGGACGCGAGGTCGGGCGAGAACTCCAACGCGCCTGTCATGCGGTCCTCGAACACCACGAGATCGATCTCGCTCAGGCTGCCCTCCATCCGCGAGGCGGCGCAATGGCAGGGCCCGACCAGACCGGCGTCGGCAACGCACGCATCCATGAACGCCGTCAGAGGTTCGATCGCGAGCAGCCCCGAACCGCTCTCAGCAGGCTGCGTCGGCGACGCAAGCGTGCCCGGATTGCCCAGTGGCACATCCGTGGGGGTCGCGCCCGCACCGGTGGGAGCGGGTTCCACCTCGACCACGGTCGCTGAACAGGCGGCGACGCCGAGCAGCACCAGCACCGATGCGGCCCTCCGGACGATCGGCCGCAATGCGGACCGCCGCGCCGACGCCCCAGAGAGCTCAGTCGACGAGCGGCAGGTTGGCCAGCCGGCGCGCATCGCGCAGCACCGTATCTGTCATGTCGGCGGTGAGACGGCCGGTGAACGTGTTCTGCTGGCTCGGATGGAACGAGCACACGATGTGCGAGATGCCGCCCAAGCCCCCAGCCCTGCCTGAGCGGTCTGCGGTAGGCATAGCGACGACGACGCCGTGGCCGAAACGAGGCCGGGGCCGGATGTGGGCCAGGGTGCACAGCACCCCGTACGCGAACGCACCGAGGACAATCGCGACGCGCGCATTGCCCAGCAGCGCCAGCTCACGCTCCAAGAAAGGCCGGCAGGCGTCCCGCTCTTCGGGCGCGGGCTTGTTGGCCGGCGGCGCGCAGCGCACCGCCGCAGTGATGTAGGCATCGCGCAGCTCGAGCCCGTCGCCGGCATGTACCGACGTGGGCTGGTTGGCAAAGCCGCAGCGGTGCAGGGCGGCGTAGAGGAAATCGCCCGAGCGATCGCCGGTGAACATGCGGCCCGTTCGGTTCGCGCCGTGCGCTGCGGGCGCGAGTCCCACCAGCACGACGGCGGCGCCGGGATCGCCGAACCCCGGCACACCGCAGCCCCAGTAGTCCTCGTCGGCAAATGCCGCACGCTTCTGCGTCGCTGTCTGGGTGCGCCATGCCACCAGCCGTTCGCAGCGCTTGCACGCCCCGATCTCAGCGCTCAGCAGGCGCAATGCCGCCGAACTGGGTGCGCCGGCGTCGCCTTTGGAATCAGCGGCCATCGTGGGAGTGTGCCAGCCGGCACCGAACTCGCACGACGCAGGCCAGTAGCGTCAGCACGGTGCCCCGGAGCCCCCGCCCCACGCTGTTGCTGCTCGTGCGCCACGGTCTGACCCCCACGACGGGCGTCGAACTGTACGGCCGGCGGGCGGGTGTGCATCTCTCTGATGCAGGACGACAGCAGGCACAACGAGCCGCCGAGCGCATCGCTGCGCTGCGCAAAGGGGTCGCGGCGGTCTACGCCAGCCCGCTGGAGCGGGCACAGGAGACTGCAGCCCCTATCGCTGCAGCGGTGAGCCGCACGGTGCGGACGCACGACGGCCTCAACGAGGCGGACATGGGCCGCTGGACAGGCCGAAAGCTCAACCAGCTGCGCAAGCTCGCCGCCTGGTCGCAGGTGCAGCGCTACCCCAGCGGCTTCGGCTTCCCCGAGGGCGAGACCTTCCGCCAGATGCAGGCGCGCATCGCCGCGACCGCCAGCGATCTGGCGAGTCGTCACCGCGGATCGACCGTGGTCGCCGTGAGTCATGCCGACCCCATCAGGGCGCTCGTTGCAGATGCGATGGGAACCCATCTCGATCTGTTCCAGCGGATCATGGTGTCGCCATGCTCGGTTACTGCGATCCTGTACGCCAATGACGGTCCCATGGTGCTGGCCACCAACAGCACGTCGGACCTCGCAGCACTCTCCCCGGCATGACTGACGACTTCGACCTGCGCAATCCGGACAGCTTCGTGGCGGGCACCGTCGGGCCGCCCGGCCAGCGGATCTTCTTCCTGCAGGCGGCAGAAGCAGGCCACATCGTGTCGCTCAAGCTCGAGAAGGGCCAGGTCTGGGCGCTGGCGAACCTGCTCAGCGAACTGCTGGAAAGCGAGAACTACGACGGTCCCGCGACCCCCGTCGGCGAACTGGCAGAGCCGGTGGCTGCCGCGTGGACCGTCGGTCGCCTGGCGACGGGCATGGACACCGAAGGCAAGGTGATCGTGGTCATCGCCGAAGAGATCGATGACAGCGAGACCGACGAAGCGCTCGGCCCCGACCCTGATGAGGACGAGGCCGCCGCAGTCGATGACGATGAGCACAGCGGGGGTCGCGCCCGCTTCCATCTCGACTACGCGTTGGCGCTGGGGTTCGCGCAGCAGGCACTGCTGCTGGTGGAAGAAGGGCGCGACTTCGGCATGCGCAACGGGCACCGGCCGCCGCGCGACTGAGAGGAAACGCGGAGAGTGAGCCTTCTCGCGGTCGCAGCAGTCGCTTCCCGCTCTTGTTCGCTGTCGCTCACGGGCCGCTCGGGCCACGGCTTCGCCTATCGGCTCAGCCTCTAGGGGTCGGCGTGAGCGAACCGGCCCCGCATCACCTGTTGCCGAAGAACGAAGACGGCACACAACTCGAGCTGCCGGTCATCTGGGATGCGTCGACAGCCAACGCACTGCGGCTGCTGCGCGAGGGCGAGATCTCGGTGCTCGGGCGGATGCCATACAGCAGCAATGCAACGTTCTTGGTGCAGGTCAGCCACCCGACAACCTCCACCGCTGCGATCTACAAGCCCGAGCGAGGCGAACGGCCGCTGTGGGACTTCCCCTCTGGGCTGTATCGCCGCGAGATCGCCGCCTTCGAGCTGTCCCACGCGCTCGGCTGGAGCGTCATCCCGCCCACCGTGGAGCGCGACGGTCCGTTCGGCGTGGGATCGGTCCAGCTGTTCATCGACGCACACTTCGAAGAGCACTACTTCACGCTGGTCTCCGAGGACCGGCACCACGCCGACCTTCGCAGGATCTGCGCGTTCGACCTCATCGCGAACAACACCGACCGCAAGTCGGGTCATTGCCTTGCGTCGCGTTGGGGGCCGATCTACGGGATCGACCAAGGGCTCTGCTTTGCGAGCGATTTCAAGCTGCGCACGGTCATCTGGGACTTCGGCGGCGAGGCATTCGACGACGATCTGGCTGCAGCTATCACGAGAGCTGCCGACCCGCCCGAATCGCTGGCCGACTGGCTGCGTCCGGCCGAGTTCGACGCGCTGACCGATCGGGCCGAGTGGCTGGCCTCGTTCGGCAAGTTCCCCGCTGACGACGGCGGTCGGCGCTGGCCCTGGCCGCTGGTCTAGCCAGCGGTAACGCGACAGCCGCTCGTCTAGCCAGCGGGAACGCGACAGCCGCTCGTCTAGCCAGCGGGAACGCGACAGCCGCTCGTCTAGCCAGCGGGAACGCGACAGCCGCTGGTCTAGCCAGCGGTAACGCGACAGCCGCTCGTCTGACTATCGGGACTTGAGCGCCTCGATCAGCGCCGGCATCACCTTGTGCACGTCGCCCACGATGCCGAGGTCGGCCACGCCAAAGATCGGTGCTTCAGGGTCCTTGTTGATCGCGACGATGTTCTTGGAGCCCTTCATGCCCACCAAGTGCTGGGTCGCGCCCGAGATGCCGCAGGCGATGTAGACGTTCGGCTTCACCACCTTGCCGGTTTGCCCGACCTGTTTCGCATACGGAACCCAGCCGGCGTCCACGATGGCCCGCGATGCGCCCGAAGCTGCATCCAGCAGCCCGGCGAGCTCGTCGACCATCGAGTACGCGTCGGGTTGGCCGAGTCCGCGGCCGCCCGACACGACGACCGCTGCATCGTCGAGCTGCGGACCTGAACGCTCTTCGGCGTGGCGGCCGGTCACCACCGCCCGGCCCGCTTCGCCTGGGTCGACCGCTGAGACGCTCTCGACAGCGGCGGCGGCATCACCGCTCGGCTCAGCCTCGAAGCTCTTCGGCCGGAACATGGCCAGCGCCGGCGCGGGCGCGCGGTACGCCGTGAAGATGTTCTGCGTGCCGCCGAAGATCGGCTCCTCGGTGATCAGCGTTCCGTCGAGGACGCTGACGCCGACATTGTTGGTCGACACGGGCCGGTCCGCCAGCACTGCCAGCCTCCCAGCGGTGTCGCGGCCGTCGGTCGTCTGGCCGAAGAACACGGCATCAGGTGCCGCTGCCTCGATGTGACCAGCGAGCGCTGCTGCGGCGTGCGCGCCCACCAGCCGATCGTCGAGGCCCTCGAGCGCGTAGACCGTCGATACCCCGTGCGCACCGAGTTCGGCAGCCATGGCGCCGCCGTGGGCCGGGGCGAATGCCGTCACGGTGTCGGCCAGATCTCGGGCCTTGGTGGCCAGCTCGAGCGTGAGACCGGAGGGACCCTCGGCGTCGCCCTCGGCGAACAGCAGAATCTGTGCAAGCGTCATGTTCAAATCACCTTGAGTTCGGCCAGGAATTCGACGATGTTCTGGTGGGCGTCGCCCTCGTCGGTGATGATCTCGCCGGCTTCGCGCTCGGGCGCATCGGTCACTTCGACGGTCTCCTGGCGAGCGCCTGCGGAGCCGACTGCGGCTGCGTCGATGCCGAGGGCCGTGATGTCTTTCTCGGCGACCGGCTTCTTCTTGGCCGCCATGATCCCCTTGAAGGAGGGGTAGCGCGGCTCGACTACGCCGGCGGTCACCGAGACAACGGCGGGCAGGGCGCATTCGACCTGGTCGTAGCCGGCCTCGGTCTGACGCTGGACGCTGGCTACGCCATCGGAGATCTCGATGTGCTTGGCGAAAGTGACCGAGGGCAGCCCCATCACGCCGGCGACCATCTCGGGCACCGTGCCGGTGTAGCCGTCGCTGGACTCGACGCCGGCGAGCACCAGGTCGGCCGACAGCTCGCCGATGGCGGCGCCGAGCACCTTGGCGGTGCCGAGCGCATCGCTGCCCGCCAGTGCGTCGTCGCTGATCAGCACCGCATCGTCGGCACCCATGGCCAGCGCGGTCCGCAGCCCGCTCGTCTCCGAGCGCGGCGCCATGGATACGAGCGACACCTCGCCGCCGCCCGCCGCTTCGACGAGCTGGAGTGCCATCTCGACGCCGTACGAGTCGGACTCGTCGAGAATCAGCTTGTCGTCCCTCGCCAGGGTGTTCGTTTCGGGATTGAGCTCGCCCGGGATCGCCGGATCCGGGATCTGCTTGACGCACACAACGACCTTCATGGGGCGAGAGTCTGCCGACTCACAGCAGCGTTGCCACACCACTTGTCTGTGAGACTTGCGCTGTGCGCGTCTTGCTGCTGGTCAACGACTCCGCGTCGTCCACAACTGCGCGTACCCGCGTGCTGATCCACACTGCGCTGTCCGAGCGGCACGACACCGAGGTGGCGTTCACCAACCGGCGCGGACATGCGGCGCGGCTGGCGCGCGGCGCGGCGACAACCGGCACCGATGCAGTCGTCGTGCTGGGCGGCGACGGCACGCTGAACGAGGCGGCGAACGGCATCGCCGGCACCGACTGCGTGCTGGCTGCGCTGCCGGGTGGCTCGACCAATGTGTTCGCCCGGACCATCGGCACACCCGACGACCCGCTCGACGCAACCGCTGCGGTGCTCGAGGCCCTCGACACCGGCAACGTCACGACCGCCGGGCTTGGCTACACCTGCGGCCGCTATTTCCTGTTTCACTGCGGGATGGGACTCGACGCCGCCATTGTCGAGCGGGTCGAGCGCCACCCGACGCTCAAGCGCTACGTGGGACATCCGCTGTTCCTGCTCGCGGGCATTGACACCCTGCTGAGACGGCATGACCGCAGCACCCCAACGCTGACGGTCCGGACTTCCTCATCGTCATCGAGCGAGATCGACGGCTGCTTCGTCGTCGTGGCGGCGAACACCGACCCGTACACGTTTCTCGGCAGCCGCCCGGTGAGCATCGCCCCGGCAGCGACGCTCCACAACGGGCTAACGGTCGTCGGGCTGCGCTCGCTGCGCTTCGCCGACGCAGTCGAGGTCATTCGAGCTGTCTTCGGCGCAAACGACAGTCTCAGCGACGTCGACTCGGCCGTGGTGCAGCGCATCGACGATGTCCACGACCTCAGCGTGAGGGGTGCGCACCCCTTCGGTCACCAGATCGACGGCGACCATCTCGGCAGCGTCGAAGAACTCCGCCTCGAATGGGTGCCCGACGTGCTGCGGCTCGCCATTCCCACAACATCTCGCTGAGTCTCGTGGCCTGCCGGTATCGGAACTTCGGCGAGGCACCGACTCCCGGACCTGCGGCTGCCGCCTAAAGCCGCTGGTCAAAAGCGGTTTTGGAGCGTACGTAAAACGTTCGTATTGTAGACAGACCCGCGGGCACCCGTCAAGCCGACGCACCAGCAGCCCAGCCCGAAGCCCGCACAGCGCCCCCAAGGCCGCAGACCCGCGCCACTGCTGAGGATCCCGCGTCCTAGCGTGACTGCCGCGCGCCGCTCGCCCGCTCCCTCCGACGTGTCCGTTTCTGTCCGATTCCCGCGTACCGAAAACGAAGGAATCCCGACCAGAAAGGACGGACCCGCGGATGACACTCACCGCATCACTGCCAACCAAGGCACTAGCGAGCCTGCTCGCAGCACTGCTGCTCAGCACCACCCTCGCCGTAGCACTGCCTGCGAGAACCGAGCTGCCAAGCGTGCTCAGCGCACTCGACGTCGCCACCGCCGACGCACACTCAAAACCGCACTGCTACGACGAGACGGTGCCAGTACGGAACATGGACGGCACCGGCGAAACCCGCACCACAACACGACGCGTGTGCGTCGAATTGGCACACAGCCACTGGTACCGACCCATCCATATGGGCGCTGCCCTAGGAGGGTGGTCGGAAAAGGGGATCTTGCCGACACAGCAAGTCCCTGACCTGCGGGTTTGCATCTGACAAACGCCGAAATAGCGGCTTTCCGACCAGCCTCCTAGGACTCTCCTGCGGAGCGCTTGGCCTCGCCATGGGCGGGGCGGTCGGTGCGTTGGTGCTCGCAACAACGTGCGGCGCTGCAGGCGGCGCACTCGGCGCCGTATCATGAACACGGCTGGAATAGTCTTCCAAGCGAGAGGACAGGCCGTGGGCATGGAACCAGATGACCCGAATGCGCCGAGGCGTGGCAGCCGGAGCGGCCGGGAGTTTCTGGCGGTCATGTTTGCCGCAGTGCTGACTTCGTCGCTGTGCAGCGTCTTCTTTGCCGTGATGGCGGGGTGGACGGCACTGTTGGCGAGTTTCGCCGTGGGGTGCGTCGGCACCTCAGGTGCGCTTTGGTGGCAGTTCCGTGGGCGTCAGAGGTTTCCGCTCAAGAAGCCGCCGCGGGTCAGCCTCCTCTCCGCTCGCCGAAGCAGTGACACGGAGCGCCTCGTGCGTTTTGTCTCGCAATGATCTTGGCGTCGTTGTCGCTCATCTCCTGTGCTCGAGCCCCCGGCGAGTCGCAGTCATGCCAGGCGGCGGCATTGCAGCAGACGCTCGCCGAGCAGGCCTATGGCACGGCGGTGGAGTCGCATGAGGCTGCTCACGATTCGGGCGTGGACCACTCGGACGATGAGATCTTCGACGCCCGTGTGGCGATGATCCTCGCTGGGGCTGAGACCCGGCACCAGTGCGGCTGAGGCCTCGCCCCATGGGGCGAGGCCTCTCCGCGCAGCGGAGCCAAGAGTGCTATTGCTCGTGTTGCTCAGCGTTGTAGCGAGCGGCGTTGTCTTCTGCTTCTTGGTCGAGCCGGGCGGTGCGCAGCAGGGATTGGACGCTGGAGGGTGACCAGATGCGCTTGCCCGTGGGTGTGCGCAGCCCGGCTTCCTCAAGCGCAGCGCCGATCTTGCGCAGGCTCAGACCCTCTGAGCGCAACTTCATTGCCAGTTCCTTGGCCTCTTGGGACTGCCGGCTCGGCCGACCGAGCCGCTCGCCTTGGCCATGTGCCACTGCGAGGGCTGCTCTGGTTCGTTCGCTGGTCATCGAGCGTTCAAGCTCGCCGAACGCGCCCACCACAGTGCGCATGAACGAGCCAACGGCCACGTCGGAATCACTGGGCAGGTTGAGGCAGATGAACTCCCAGCTGCCGCTCTCGGAGAGGGTCAGCAGGGTCTGCAGGTCGCACATGCGGCGAATGAAGCGATCGAGGCGTACTGCCACTATCGCATCGGCCTCACCGGCGTCGAGCCGCTCGAACGCTGCACCCAATGCGGGTCGACATGTGGGTTCGATATTGGACGACACACCGTCGTCGGTGCAGGTGTCGACGATCTGCCAGCCTCGTTGGAGTGCTGCCAATCGCACCGCCAGGTGTTGGGCTTCGATGCTCAGACCTGACATCGCCTGAGCGCCGGTGGAGACACGTGCGTAGGAAATGACGCGCATCGCCGTGGTCTCACTCATAGGATCATGCATGAGACGAACGTTAGTACTTGAGCCTTCGTCCTTTTGTGGGATTCGGGCTGCTGGGTTCGGCGGGGTCAGGTTAGTAGCAGGCCGCGGGCTTCGAAGTTCGTGTAGTTGGTGAAGCCGTGGGCTTTGCGGCGCAGGATCTGCAGCAGGTTGTTGGTTCCTTCGATGGGTCCGTTGCTGGGCCGGCCGGCTTGGTGCCAGTCGAGGATCTGGGGGTGCCACGCCAAGAAGGTGTCGACTGTGTCGCTGAACTCGGGGATCAGCCCGGTGCCGTAGATGTCCGCGAACCGGTCGAGCGCTTCGAGGGCGCCCTTTCGGTCCTTGGCGAGATAGAGGCCGTGCAGCTCGCCGAGCGCGTCCCACGCGGCTTTGAGCCGCGGGTGGGCGGCGAACAGCTCCTCGAGCCGTTGGCGTTCGGCGGCGTCGAGCTTGTCGGGCCGTCTCATGAGCAAGAACCTGGCCCGGAACACGTCGCGGTCGAACACAGGCTTGGAGCCTTCGGGGCGGCGCTGCACGTCTCGGCGCACCGCGGTCAGCCCGGCGGCGAACCATCGGATCACATGGAACCGGTCCAGCACGTGGCGGGCGTGGCCGAGCCGCGCCTCGATGGCGGCCTTGTATGCCTTGGAACCGTCGGACACCACGACTTTGACGCCTTTGCACCATTTGTGGCCCTGAGCAGCCAGAAACCCCGACAGGGCTTGGCTGTTGCGATGCGGCACCATGGCGAGCACCTCGCCGGTGTCGCCGTTCACGAGCACCGTCACATAGCGGTGCCGCTTGCGGATCGAGGTCTCGTCCACCAACAGAACACGGCACCGTCGGCGGCGTCGATGACCGGCGACCAGCCCCGCATAGGCGACCACCAAAGCATTGACCAGCTTCCAGCCCACCTGATGGCGCTTGGCTGCCGCGTTGACCGTCATCGCGCGTGCGTCCTGGACCACCCGCCGCGCCAGACGCGCCGTGACGCTGCCCTCGAACGCCGGATGGTCCTCCATGAACCGCCGCCCGCACGGCTCGCACACCATCCGCCGCCGATCCCACACCAACGTGGTCGGCCGGCCCGACACCTCCAAGTCGCGGATCTCGCGGTCCCGGCGGTCATGGACCCTCCCGCTCGGCGTCCCACAACCCGGGCACTCGGGGCGACGCACCGCCGAGCGCACCCGCACCACCAGCTCCAAAGGCGCGTCGACCGCGACCTCCAGCACCTCAATACGCGGCAGCCACAGCCGCACCGACATAACATCACGCTTCATCGAGGCCCCCTGGGGTTCGGCGTCTCTCAAACACCGATCCCAGCAGGGCCTCGACCCCTACAAGCGGACCCTCAACCGCCCCTCATCCCACAAAAAGGCGAAGGACCTAGTACTTACATACATTCATGGCAACAACAGACGTTTGACCACTGTCCTGCCATACCCTTGTGACGATGTCCGCTTCGTCGGCCCTCAACTCACGAAGCAGAACTGAACGCCAGTCGGTCGATCCGGTCGGGCTTGGCGGGGCGGAAGATGTCGGTGAGGCGGCGAGCGTGTGAGGGGCTCATGCCGATGCGGCGGGCCATCTCCGCCGCAGTGACGTTCGCATCGAGCATGGCTTCGTGGAGGGCGAACCGCGCCGCGACTGGCGGTGACACTGCCACGAGCACCTGACCGGGTTCCGGCTCGCTGGGCTCCGGCAGGGGTTCGTTGCTGTCGACGCAGAAGCTCAGCGCCGTTTCGAGGCAGTCTCGCAGGTTGTCGTTCACTTCCTGCACCGACCAGCCACAGTATGTGCCGCGTGGACGTCCGGAAAGACAGCGAGGCACCAAGACCTGCTCGCCGAGTGACGGATACGGCGCGGCGCGGCGTCCGAGCTACTCGTCGGGGTTGTGAAAGCGAGCGGCTTTGGCGAGCTCGCGGACCTCGGCGCGCTCATCCGGCGTGAGGCACTCGAAGTCAGGTGCGTGCAGCTTGTCGGTGAGCGATTCGATCTCGTCGCGTGCGTCAGCGAGGTGGCTGACGTCGGGATAGGGCTTGGGCCAGCCGAAGAACTCGGCGTTCCACTCGCCCGCCGGACCCGACAGGATTGCCTCGAGCGGGCCCATGCCAAGCGCTTGCACTGCGACAGCGTGACGGCCAAAACGCAGCTCTCGCATGATCTGGGCCATGAAGAACGCATGCGCGGCCCCGGGCCCGTCGGGCCGAGGCATGTCTCGCCAGCCGACGAACGTCGGTGCACCTTGGGGGACAGCGGCGTCCACAACTCGCTCGAGCAGCTCGCCCATGCGGCCGGCGCCTTCCATCCCGGCGAGCCGCTTCTCGCCGTACTCGGTGCAGATGTCCGCCCAGATCAGCGCCCCCTGCGACGGATTCATGACCGCACGGCCAGCTTCGGTCGCCGAGCGCATGGTGTCGGGATTCCAGAAGAAAGCTGCCCCGATCACGTTGTCGACAGGGCACTCGCCGAGCACACCCAGCCGGCCGGTTGCATACGCACCCAGGCCCTCTGCCATGCCGCGCTGCGCTGCTTTTTCCAGCGTGGACGGGTCCATCAACCAGTCCATCGCCAGCATTCCCACTGAGCCGCGCATGCTGCGCGCTACCGCCGTCGTCTCCATGACTGAGTTCCCCCCAGTGTTCTCCTGCTTCGAGTCGGCCTGACGCTAACCGCCCTGCCCTCGATCATGCATGGCTCGTCGCGTCCAGCCCGGCGCCCGGTTGGCGCCCTTGAATCGCCACGGCCGCGGCGTGGCGAGAATCTGCCTAACATTAGATTTTGGCCCCGACATCGGCGGCCGGACCCAGGGGGCACGTCATGCACGTCGGTTATTCGGCCGTCTTCCAGAACCCGGAGAATGCGCTCTCAGACCGGGAGGTTTGGGATCAAGAGATCCTCATGGTCGAAGAAGCTGAGGATCTCGGTTTCGATTCGATCTGGACGGTGGAGCACCACTTCACCGACTACACGATGTGCCCCGACCCGGTGCAATTCCTGACGTGGGTTGCCGGCAAGACGAACCTGCAGCTCGGCACGGCGGTGATCGTGCTGCCGTGGCACGACCCGATGCGAGTCGCCGAGCAGGTGACCGTGCTGGACAACCTGTCCGACGGCCGGCTCATCCTGGGCATCGGGCGCGGCCTTGCGCGGATCGAGTACGAGGGTTTCCGGGTGGACATGAACTCCAGCCGGGAGCGCTTCCTGGAGTACGCCAAGATGCTCATCGAGGGCCTCGAGCAGGGGTACGTGGAGCACGACGGCGACTTCGTGCAGCAGCCCCGCCGCGAGATCCGCCCCCGGCCCGAGCACTCCTTCAAGGGTCGCACCTACGCCGCGGCTGTTTCGCCCGAAGGCATGCCGCTCATGGCACAGCTCGGCATCGGTCTGCTGGTGATCCCCCAGAAGCCGTGGGAGATCGTCGAGGCCGACTTCGCCGCCTATCACGGCGAGTGGGTCAAGCATCACACCGCGCCGCCGCCCCCACCGCTGTCGGGCGGGTTCTGCTTCGTCGACACCAAGGCCGATCGTGCCGAGGAGAAGGCGATGGAGCACATCTGCAACTACTACGGCACGGTCATGAAGCACTACGAGTTCGGCCCCAAGCGGCCGCACGAGGGCGTCAAGGGCTACGAGTTCTACGAGGGCATTTCCAAGTACATCGATCGTCACGGCGCGCGTGGCGCTGCCGAGGACTTCGCCCGCCTGATGCCGTTCGGCACGCCCGATCAGGTGCTCGAGAAGATCCAGGTCATCAGAGACAAGATCGACATGGCGGCCTTCTTCCCGAACCTGAGCTTTGCCGGCATGACCTGGACCGAGGCCCGCCGCAACCGCGACCTGTTCGCCACCGAGGTGCTGCCCGTGCTCAAGGAATGGGACACCCCGCCCGTCGGCCTCGCAGCCACCGAACTCGCCACCGCCGCCGCATAAACGACTGCGCGGGCCACATGCCTGCCGCTTCGGGCGCTGCCGCCTAGACGGCCGGGGCAGGATCGGGGGTTGGTGCCCACTGTTCGAGCGGGGAGGCTTCGGTGACCATCTGGATGCCGACAGCGGCGAGTGCTCGTTCGATCCGGTCGGGTTTGGCGGGCTTGAAGATGTCGGTGAGGCGACGGGCATGGGAGGGGCGCATGCCGATGCGGCGGGCCATCTCCGCAGCAGTGACGTTCGCAGCGAGCATGGCGTCATGGAGGGCGAACTGCGCGGCGACCGGCGGCGACACCGCCACGAGCACCTGACCCGGTTCGGGTTCACTCGGTGTCGGTAGCGGCTCACCGTCGTGCAGGCAGCCGCTCAGCGCGGTCTCGAGGCAATCCCGCAATCGGCCGTGTGTTTCCTGCACAGTGTCGCCGCAGGTGTGCGCGCCGTGTACATCGGGAAACGTCGCGTTGTAGCCCTCGCGCCCTGTGTCGCGCAGGTGCTCTTCGTCAAGCCAGATCGTGCACGGATACTCGTACTTCATCGCTCAGAACTCCCGCTTGTCAATTCCGAGGTCACGCAGAACGCTGCGGAGCGTCCCCGGCTTCATCTCGCCTCTCGGCAAGTAGGTCCGTCGCTCTCCCAACCGCACTTCGGCGTGGCTGCCCTTGCCGAGTTCGGGCCGATAATCGACCGCCAAGCCACGATTGCGAGCGTAGCGGCGCAGTCTGCGCAGGAACTCCCGGTCGGTCATGCGCGGCAAGACCACTTCCGCAGCGACCTCGCGTCAACCGATTTTCTGAACGGGCACTTGGGATGCGGGCTGTCAGGGTGCGAGTTGATCGAGGGGGACGATGGCGATGCCGTCGGTGGTCTCGTATGCGTGTCCCGACGCGGTGATCACGATGAGCCGTCGGGGGGCGCCGACGCGCTCGGTGTCGACGTGGTCGCGCAGCCAGCGCAGCGACGTGACAGCCCGCTCAATGAGCACCGGGCCTCCGAGCTTGATCTCCGCCGCCGCCCAGTCTCGGTGGCCACGGGTGATGACGGCGTCGATCTCGTGGCCGGCGCTGTCCTGGCAGTAGCGGACCTCGGCTCTGCAGGCCTGCGCGTAGACGCGCAGATCGCGGATCGCGAGCGACTCGAACAGCAAGCCGAGCGTTTCGAGATCGCCGTGCAGACCGTGCGGGGTGGCGCCGATCGCCGCGGCCGCCAAAGACGGGTCGACGAAGTAGCGCTTGGGCTTGACTCGCAGCGTCGCCTTGCTGCGCAGATGCGTCGCCCACGCTGCGAGCGGCTCGATGACGAACGCCTCGATGAGCCGCGCGGTATGGCGCCGGACGGTTTCGCGGCTCGTGGCGCCGCCGGCACCGGCGGTGTCGTCGATCAGCGTCTTGACCGATGCTGCGGTCGCCTCGTTTCGTCCCAGCGAGGTGAGCAGGGCGCGCATCTTTGCCGGATCATGCGCCGGCGGGCCGCCGGTGGCGAGGTCGATGCGTGCGATGTCGTCGAGGTAGTCGCGCAGGCGGTCGAGCGCGTCCAGTGGGCTGAGCTCGATGAGGTCGGGCAGACCGCCGCGGCAGACGAGGTCAGCCGCTCGGCCGATGCCGGAAGCGCCCGCGCGGCCAGTGTCAGCGGCGCACGGCTCGCCGTCGAGGAGCCCTCGCAGCGATATGGCGCCTGTCGAGTCTCCGGACTCGAACAGCGACATCGGGCGCATCCGCAAGCGGGCGACTCGCCCGGCACCGCTGTGATCGGTCAGCTCGTGGGTGGGCTTGACCGAGCCGGTCAGGATGAACTGCCCCCGCAGAGCACGGTCGTCGCACGCGTGGCGCATCGCGTTCCACAAGCCCGACGCGAGGTGCCACTCGTCGAGCAGCCTCGGCGTGGCCCCCTCCAGGAAGGACCGCGGCTCGATGGCCAGCTGCAGCCGGGTGGAGTCGAGCTCGTCGAAGCGAACCTCGCTGGCCGCGAAGCGCCGGCCTGTCCACGTCTTGCCGCACGCTCTCGCGCCCTCTACGACCACCGCTGGCGCGACCTGAAGCAGCCGTTCCATCTGAGCGTCGACCACGCGGGGCAAATAGCCCGCCGGCGCCAGCAAACTTAGCTCCATCGAGCAAAATATAGCACTTGCATAGTGCAGAAAACATGAAATACACTATGCAAAAAACAAGTTCAGCACTGTGCAACTTGAAACCGCTGCCCGACAGCGGTCCATTTCGATCAATGAGCCGGCCCGCTCTTTCGAGCGGTGTGGGTTGACTCGAGGGCCGGGGCAGGATCGGGGGTTGGTGCCCACTGGTCGAGCGGGGAGGCCTCGCTGACCATCTGGAGGCCCACGGCGGCGAGTGCTCGTTCGATCTGGTCGGGCTTGGCGGGCTTGAAGATATCGGTGATGCGGCGAGCGTGGGAGGGGCGCATGCCGATGCGGCGGGCCATCTCCGCAGCAGTGACGTTCGCAGCGAGCATGGCGTCATGAAGGGCGAACTGCGCGGCGACCGGCGGCGACACCGCCACGAGCAGCTGGCCCGGTTCGGGCTCGCTGGGCTCCGGCAGCGGTTCGTTGCTGTCGATGCAGAAGCTCAGCGCCGTTTCGAGACAGTCCCGCAAGTTGTCGTTCACTTCCTGCACCGACCAGCCACCCGTATGTGCCGCGTGGACGTCCGGAAAGACAGCGAGGTAGCAGGTCCGTCCCGTTGCAGCAGCTTCCTCTTCGTCGCGTTCGATGATGCAGGGATACACGTAACGCATCGGCTTCAGAACTCCCTCTTGTCGATGTCGAGATCCCGCAGCATCGTGCGCAGCAAACCCGGTCCGAGTTCCCCACGCCGCACGGTAGTCGTACGATGGCCCAGTCGAATCTGCGCATGACTGCCCTTGCCGCGGTCGGGCAGGTACTCGACCCTCATGCCGTGTCTGCGCGCGTAGCGGCGAAGTCTGCGCAGGAACTCCTGGTCGGTCATGCGCCGCAACACCACTGCAGCAGGTTCCTCGCGTCAACCGATTTTCTGGACGGGTACCTCGGACGCTGAGTTGTCAGGGCGCCAGTTGATCGAGGGGGACGATGGCGATGCCGTCGGTGGTCTCATATGCGTGTCCCGACGCGGTGATCACCATGAGTCGTCGGGGGCGCCGAGGCGCTTGGTGTCGACGTTGTCGCGCAGCCAACGCAGCGACTTGACGGCCCTCTTGATGAGCACCGGGCCTCCGAGCTTGATCTCCGCCGCCGCCCAGTCTCGATGTCCACGGGTGATGATTGCGTCGACTTCGTGGCCGGCGCTGTCCTGGCAGTAGCGGATCTCGGCTCTGCAGGCCTGCGCGTAGACGCGCAGATCGCGGATCGCGGATCGCGAGCGACTCGAACAGCAAGCCGAGCGTTTCGAGATTGTCGTACAGACCGTGAGGGGTGGCGCCGATTGCTGCGGCTGCCAGCGACGGGTCGGCGAAGCAGCGCTTGGGCTTGACGCGCAGCGTCGCCTTGCTGCGCAGATGCGTTGCCCATGCCGCGAGCGGCTCGATGACAAATGCCTCGACGAGCCGTGCGATATGGCGCCGGACGGTTTCGCGGCTCGTGGCGCCGCCGGCACTGGCGGTGTCGTCGATCAGCGTCTTGACCGATGCTGCGGTCGCTTCGCTTCGTCCGAGCGAGGTGAGCGGAGCGCGCATCTTTGCCGGATCATGTTCATATTCGGCAACTGCCCAAGACCGGCTTTTTCGGCGCCCTGCTAGTAGCGGGCGCGGGGGTGGGCTTGGCGGTAGACCTCGGTCAGGCGTTCCTGCGAAACCGCCGTGTAGCGCTGGGTGCTGGAGATCGACGCATGACCCAGCATCTCCTGCACGCTGCGAATGTCTGCCCCGCCGTCGAGCATGTGAGTCGCACAAGAATGCCGCAGCACATGGGTCGTGAGCTGGTCCGGTCCGAGACCGACCCGCTCGCCGTGGCGCCGCACGATCAGCCACACCCCCTGGCGGGTGATCCGGCGACCCCGGGCATTCAGGAACAGCGCCGCCGCATCATCGCGGGATCGCCACTTGACAGGCTCGATGGCGCCCCGTCCGGCGCCGCTCAGCCACTCCCCTACGGCGAATGCAGCGTGCCGGCCCACCGGCACGACCCGCTCCTTGCCTCCCTTGCCCCACACCCTCATCAGCCGCTCGTCGAGGTCCACGTCGCCCAGCGACAGCGCCACCAGTTCGCTGGCACGCAGCCCCATGCCGTAGAGCACCTCCAGCATCGCTCGGTCCCGTCGCGCCAGCGGATCGTCCCCGACCGGGGAGGCCAGCAGATCGGCAACCTGGTCCTGGCGCAGCGCGCGTGGCAGCCCGGCCGGCGTGCGCGGCACATCCAGGGCTCCCGCGGGATCCGACGACGCGAAGTCCTCTGCGACGAGAAACCGGTACAGGCCGCGCAGGCTCACCGCTGTGCGCGCGACCGTTGAGGGGGCGCGCTGCAGCTCGTCGCGTAGGTGCGAGAGGTAGGCGGCGATATCGCCTGAACCGGCGGCCAGCAGATCGGCGTTCCGTTCGGTCAGCCACGCCGAGAACGCTTTGAGGTCGGCCCGGTAGGACGCCACCGTGCGCGCCGCCCGGCCGCGTTCGTTCGACAGCCAGCCCAAGTAGTCCTCTGCCTCTACGGCCAGTCCAGCGGCCACGGTCAGTCCGGCGGACGAATGCCTGGCGGTTCGGTGCCGAGCGCTCCCGCGGCAGGAGTTGCAGGCAGCAGTTGCGGGTTGCGTCCCTCTGCCCGGGCGAGCGCAGCGCCCACTAGGCCGCAGAACAGCGGTGCCGGCCGGTTGGGGCGACTCTTGAACTCGGGGTGCGCCTGGGTGCCCACCCAGAACGAGTGACCGTCCAGCTCGATGAACTCCGCCAGGCGACCGTCGGGCGAGAGCCCGCTGCACTGCAAGCCGGCCTCTGCCATGCGCTCGCGGTAGGTGCTGTTGACCTCGTAGCGGTGGCGATGCCGTTCGTTGACCAGTGTGTCGCCGTACATCGCGGCGACCCGGCTGCGAGGCGCCAGCCTCGCAACGTAGGCGCCGAGCCGCATCGTGCCGCCCTTGTCGGAGATGCCGCGCTGGGCGTGCATGAGGTCGATGACCGGGTGCAGCGTGTTGGGGTCGAACTCGGTCGAGTTGGCGCCCAGCAGGCCGAGTTCGTTGCGGCAGAACTCGACGACCATGACCTGCAGGCCCAGACACAGGCCGAGGCAGGGAATGTCGTTCTGGCGGGAGTAGGCGGCCGCGGCGATCTTGCCTTCGATGCCGCGTGAGCCGAACCCACCGGGGATCACCATGCCGTCGAGGTGCCGCAGCCGCCCAGCGGCGAGCAAGCCCTCGATTTCCTCGGAGCGGATCCACTCGATGTCGACTTCGACGCCGTGGTAAGAGGCGGCGTGGCGCAGCGCCTCGACGACCGAGAGGTAGGCGTCAGGCAGCGTGACGTACTTGCCGATGATGCCGATGCGCACCTTCGCCTGCGGCGCATTGATGCGTGCGAGCATCGCCTCCCATTCGGCGAGGTCCGGCTCGACGTCGTCCAAGCCCAAGATGCTCAAGAGGAAGCTGTCGAGTCCTTCGGATCGCAGCACCATCGGTATCTCGTACAGGATCGACGAATCCGGTGCGTTCACGACCCCGGCCAGCTCGACGTCGCTCAGATTGGAGATCTTGTTGCGGAGGCCATCCTCGATGGGTCCTTCACTGCGCAGCACGATGGCATCGGGCTGCACCCCGCGGCTGCGCAGCTCGGTGACCGAGTGCTGGGTGGGCTTGGTCTTCTGCTCGCCCGACGGGCCGATGAAGGGCACCAGCGTGACATGCACGTAGCAGATGTTCTGCCGGCCGACCTCGAGACGCATCTGGCGGATTGCCTCGAGGAACGGCAGGATCTCGATGTCGCCGACAGTGCCGCCGACCTCGGTGATGACCACGTCCACGTCGCTGGTCGCCAGCTTGCGGATGCGTTCTTTGATCTCGTCGGTGATGTGCGGGATGACCTGCACGGTCCGGCCGAGATACTCGCCGCGACGCTCGTCCGCGAGCACTTTCTGGTAGATCGATCCGGTCGTGGCGTTCGAGTCGCGGGTCAGCGACACGTCGATGAACCGCTCGTAGTGGCCGAGATCGAGGTCGGTCTCGCCGCCGTCGTCGGTGACGAACACCTCGCCGTGCTCGTAGGGGTTGAGCGTGCCGGGGTCGACGTTGATGTACGGGTCCAGCTTCTGCATCGTGACCCGCAGGCCCCGCGCCACGAGCAGGCGCCCGAGGGACGCTGCGGTGAGTCCTTTGCCAAGGGAGCTGGCTACTCCGCCGGTGACGAAAATGTGCTTAGCCACGCGGCTGGGCCTGTGGCCTGGCAGCGCGTGAACCCGTCTCCGACGAGGACGGGGAACGAGATCGGAGAGCAAGAGGTTCGTCGACAAAAACGCCGGGCCGAGACATGTTCCTTCCTCGCTGGCTCTCCCGCATGTGTTCTCAAGCTACCGTCGCTTCGGACAGGGCTGGCTGATGCAGGGCTGGCTGATGCAGGCGGGAGGCCATGAGCGACACCGGCGACCGACCAGAGGGCGTTGCACAGAACCCCGCGCCAGCGGATCTGCTCGTGCACAGCGCAGACCTGCTGGCCACATGCGACTCACAGCGTCGCGAGATCGCCGACGGCTGGGTCGCGATCACCGATGGGATGATCAGCGCAGTGGGCGGATCATCCGAGGCGCCTCCGCCCGCAACGCTCCGCATCGATGCGCGCGGCTGCTTGGTGACGCCTGGACTCATCAATACCCATCACCACATGTACCAGAACCTCACCCGCTCCTACGCTCCGGCGCTGCGGGGCGGCCTGTTCGACTGGCTCACCACGCTCTACCCGCTGTGGGCGCGCCTCGACGAACAAGGCGCGTACTTGTCGGCATGGGTCGGTCTGGCCGAGCTTGCCCTGGGAGGCTGTACCACCAGCACCGACCACCTCTATGTGCATCCCCGTGGCGCCGGGGACCTGATCGCTGCGGAGATCAGAGCGGCGACCGAACTGGGCATGCGCTTCCACCCCACCCGGGGCTCGATGTCGCTGGGCCAGTCCGGCGGCGGGTTGCCGCCCGATGAGGCCTGCCAGACGCGCGAGGAGATCCTGGAGGACTCGGAGCGGCTGGTCGCGACCCACCATGACCGTTCGCCGGACGCGATGGTCCGCATCGCGCTTGCGCCGTGCTCGCCGTTCTCGGTCTCGACGGATCTGATGACAGCAACAGCCGAGATGGCCGAACGCCTCGATGTGCGGCTGCACACCCACCTGTGCGAGGACCCGGGCGAGGACGGCTTCTGCGTCGAGATGTTCGGCATGCGGCCGGTGGAGTATTTCGAGCACTGCGGGTGGGGCACAAGTCGTTCGTGGATCGCGCACGGGGTGCAGCCCAACCCTTCCGAGATCGCTCGTCTGGGCAGATGGGGCACTGGCGTGGCGCACTGCCCGAGCTCGAACCTGCTGCTCGGCGTGGGTCTCGCGCCGGTGCGCGAGCTGCGAGCTGCCGGTGTGCCGGTGGGCCTCGGCGTGGACGGCTCGTCCAGCACCGATTCGGCATCTATGTGGACCGAAGCGCGCAACGCGCTGCTGGTCGGGCGGCTGCGCGACGGCCAGCGCAACCTGAGCGTCGAGAAAGGCCTGGACAGCGGTCGCCCTGCCGCTGACGCCAACCGAGACGGCCCCGAACAAGACAGCACCGTGTACTTCTCCGCCCGCGATGTCCTGGATGCGGCGACCCGAGGCAGTGCAGGGTGCTTAGGCCGGGAGGGCGAGATCGGAGAGCTGACTCCCGGTGCGTGCGGCGACCTGGTGGTGTGGCAGTTGGACGGGCCGGCTTTCGCCGGCGCACTGTCCGACCCGATCGAAGCCTGGCTGCGCTGCGGCCCGCTGTCCGCCCGCGAGACCATCGTGGCCGGCCAGCCCATCGTGACCGACGGCCGCATCGTCCATCCCGCCCTCGACGAACGACTCGCGGCGCATCGGCTCAGCGCCGCTGCCATGCAGCGGGCATAAGACCCAGCGCCGCTGCCATGCAGCGGGCATAAGACCCAGCGCCGCTGCCATGCAGCGGGCATGGCTGAAGCTCAGCAATGGCGGCAGGGCGAGCCAAGCCGATCCAGCCATCGCAGCGGGGGCACTGCGTCGATGACCCGGCTGAACGACCAGCGCTCGCTGGCAAGATTCAGCGCCGCCAATGCTGCCAGCACTGCCCATTCGACCGTCGCTGGGTACGCCGCGACGGTGGCCATTCCCAGCAGGGCACCGAGCGGATTCACTCCCACATCGCCCTGCATGTGCTGTTCGGCCATCTCGCTGCGCAGCAGCCCCACTGCGGCCCCCACTGCCGCCGCAGCCCAGATCACTGACTCGGCGGTGTCAGCTCCCAGTCCGAAGCGGCCGGGCGAACTGGACGCCACGATCGCCGCTGGCGCAAGTCCCACCAGCCACCACGCCAGCGCCGTCTTCGTGGCGCGCCCCGGTACCCGGTCCAGCAGGTTCAGCAGGTTCGCCCCGAGCGCAACGATCAGCGCACCACGCACCAGTGCCATCAGGCTCCACATCGCCTCGGGACCCGTGCGCAGCCCCAAGGCGTGCAACACCGGATCGAGCCAGTCCGCGGAATTCGCTCCGGCGATGCGACGAGCCTCCCCCGGGTCGCCCCAGAGGGCGACCTGCGCTCCGATCAGGGCCACGACGGCGCCGCCCACGGCTTTCTGCAGGCCGGTCGTCAACGCCCGCTGACGCCAGCTCAGACGAAGATGGCCGATGAACCCGCTCGATACGCGCTGATCCGCCTGGCTGCCACGTTGGTCGTCGCGGTAGCCGAGCCACCCGAATCCCACCAGCAGCACAAGCGCAGCGATGCACCCGGCGATCGTGGCCGCGTCCGGAGAGCGGGCCAGCAGCATTTCTTGCTGCGGCGGATGAACGGCCCACTGCCGTTCTCCTTCGGGCAGCGTGGCCGACACGATTGCTGCGATGACGACAACGACGGCAGAGGCAGCGATGACGATGAGACCTGAGACTGCGACCACCCGATGGTCTCGGTAGTTCGGTCGGATCCAGCGCTCTCGCCTCATGCGCCGCCTGAGCCAGCGCCAGATCACCGCTGCCAACGCCAGCGCAGAGACAAGCGTCGCGAGCAGCACCACCGATGCCTGCGGCCCGCTGGAGATGTAGGCCAAGCACGGTGCGGCAGTCATCGCCCGGTGTCGGCAGGCGCGGAAAAGACCTGCACGCTCACGAGTCGTTCGAGGAGCGGCGCAGCCGCAGTCTCAGCCAGGTCCGCGCCCGCTGGCGCCACCTCACGCCGAGTCGTGATTCGATACGCCGCCATTGGATCGACCTCAGCCGTGACGTGGCGTTGCGCAGCGACGGCTGCCGCAACGAGCGCAACCGCCGCCCAGGCCACGAGCGCAGCGCCGATCGCCGGCGACTCAACATGCGGCGACCTAGACGGCGCCGTTGCCCCGATGCCGGCTGAGACCTGCGTCGCCCAGAAGTCCGCACTCGGCTGAGCAGCGATGCCGCGAGGTGAAAGACCGTCTTGGAGCAGCCAGCGCGAGACACCGCCGCCCTCCAAACGTCCCGGCCGATGCGGGCACGGTGGACGAAGCCGCTGAGGTCGCGCCCGCTGGGTCGGTGCTCGAAAGCGATCTCGATCTCACGGATCGTGGCGCCACGGGCGGACGCGTCGAGTGTCAGACCGAATTCCAGCCCGAAACGCTCGGCGAGATCCACCGAGCGCAGCAGCGATCCCCGTACCGCGCGCTGACCTGACAGCGGTTCGGCCAGCTCCAGGCCCGTCTCGGCGCGAGCGACCTGGGCTGCGAGTGCCTTCACCAGGCCGAACCCGCTGGGCCGGTCCGGAGGGCCGAGCACCGCGATCGCCATGTCGGCCAGTCCTTGCGCGACCGGTTCCAGCAACCCGCCTGCCAGTGCTGCGCTGTCGCCCAAGTCAGCGTCGATGAGCAGGTACACCTCGGGGGCACCCGAGGCGGCGACCCCCGCCGCGATCGCATCCCCCTTGCCGCGGTTGCGGGCGAACTCGACAACGCGGGCCCCGGCGGCCGCCGCAACGGATGCGGTGCTGTCTGCCGATCCGTCGTCCACGACGATGACATCGAGCACGTCGGGCACCGTCCGCAGCGCCGTCACCGTGGCGCCAACGGTGTCAGCCCGGTTGTACGCCGGCACAATCGCTACCGCATGCGTCATGGGGGACCCAATCCGTGACTGACGACTGACGACGAGTAATGGGTGACGTCGGGCAGCTTCGTCAGCGCGACCAAGAGCGCCAAGTCTCCCGAGAACGTGTGCACCTGATCGACGGTCGAGAATGAGTTCCACAGCAGCGGGTCAGACTGGACCCGAGCAGTCACCGCGCCGTAGGCAGCGCTCGCTGCACCCACGGCGGGGACCTCGACGACGACACCGGTGCCGTCGTGCCCCTCATCGGCGATCGCGCGGAGCAGTTCGAACACAAAGTCCTCATTCAGCCCCGCAGCAGCAGCGTCAGTGACCACGACGAGCCGCAAACCCTCCCCGCCGAGCAGATGCAGCGCCACGGCGCCGGTGCCGTCGTGGGAGACCAATCCGAGATCGCGCAGCACGGTGAGCGCAGTGCGCGTCCGCGGCACCGAGGAGAACCCGCGCGAGAAGCCATCGAGGGCGCCGGCGTCGGTGATGGCACCGACATCGGCCGTGGCGCCCGATCCCGCTTCGGCGGGCCGGAACAGCGCCTGCGGCACGAGAAAGCGCAGGGCTCTCTGCACTGCAGCGCGGCTGCTGCCGGCAAGCGAGTACGCCTCGGCAATCTCGGTGCGCACCGTCTCGTCGTCGAGGCGCAGGTCGTCGCTGAGCCACAGCACCCCGCCGAGTTGGGTCTCGGTAGCGGAGATCCGGTCTCGGATTGCGGCGACGGTCGCGGGGTCGACGGTCTCCGCTGCGACGACCAGCGTCATGGTGTCGCTCAGGCGTCCCTGCGGGAGGTAGGGACGCACGAGATCCTCCACCTCGAATCGCTCCGAGCGCGCTCCTTCGACGCTTGCGAGTGCTTCATCGCGCGCAGCCAAGGCTTCGTCGCGGACCGCCTCAGCCTGCGCTGACCGGTCGATCGCATCCTGCGTATCGGCCTGGAGCTGGTCCACGCGCGATTCGAGGTTGCTCACCAGCACCGAGTCCACGAACGTCGAACCGAGCGCCAGGCCGATCGCCAAGGCCAGGAATACTGCTGCGATGGACACGATGTGGTAGCGGAGATTGATCACGCTGCAATCCCGTCAGAAGCCCATGTTGATCCACAGCGTGCGCAGCAGCAGGCGACCCGGCTCGGTCACGGCGGCGATGACGGCGATCGTGAGGAGGGCCGAGACGATGAGCATCGCCATGTCCCGTTTGCGCACCTGGGTGCGGTACAGCCGGCTCACGCCCTTGGCGTCCACCAGCGCTGATGAGACCTGCATGCGGGTGAGGAACGTCGATGCCATGCCGCTTCGACCCTTGTCGAAGAAATCGACCATGGAAGTGTGCGATCCGACTTCGACGATCTGTTCTGCTCGCTGCTCGAACGCCAGCCGCAAAGCAAGGTCCTCGCTGGTGCCCGGCGCCGCAATGACGTCGTAGTCAAGGCCCGCGTCCTCGAGTCTGCGAGCTCCCGGCGCGCCCCCGGAGGGGTAGCCGTGCACGATGAGCTGAGCCCCGCAATTCAACGCTCGCTGCGAGACCGAGTCGAAGTCGCCGATGATGATCTGGGGTGTGAGACCTGCTTCGAGCAGCGCGTCGGCGCCTCCGTCCACACCGATGATCACCGGCCGCATGTCGGCCATGTAACCCGAGCGCCGCAGCGCAGCCAGATCCTCCCGGTAGTCGATGCCGCGCACCACCACCAGCGCGTGCCGGTGCCGCAGATCATGGCGCAGCACGGGGACCTCCAACTCGTCGGTGAGTATCTGCGGCTCTTGATCCAAGTACTCCAGCGTGTTGCGGGCGAAACTCCCGAGCTCGCTGCGCACTGCGACGCGAGCCGTTTCGAGCACGCTCTCGAAGTACTCGGCATCGCGGCGGTAGCCAGTGCCGATCAGCACGCCCTCACGCAGCACCTCGTCGTCCGCGACCATGATCTCGTCGCCGTCTCGCAGGGCCTCGAACGCCTCGATGCCGACGTCGTCCAGCACCGGCACACCGGCTTGAGCGAGCGTGAGCCCGCCCAGCGCGGGATACCTGCCGCTCATCGTCGGCACGGCGTTGACCACAGCGGACGCTCCCGCAGCGAGGAGTCCGTCCGCAGCGACCCGATCCAGATCCAAGTGGTGAATGACGGCGACCTCGCCGCGTTCGAGACGCGGAAGCAGGTTCTTGGTGCGGCGATCCACGCGACACCGCCCGGCAACCCCCGCATGGCGGTTGTTCCGGCGGTGACGCCAGCGCCGACGTGCCGAGTTCGCTCGCCGGCGGGTCGTTCTCACGGGACTGGACTGCCGATGGACGGGCTCTCAGCGGATAGAGGCGCGGACTGCAGGTGCGGTCGCTGAGCAGCAGCGCTCTCGAGCAGATCGCTTGCATGCTGGCGACCGCTGTCCCAGGACGGCTGACCTGAGAGCATCCGCGCCAATTCGGTCACGCGATCCGTCCCGCTCACCACGACGAGATCGGAGGCCACCGAGACTCCGTCGTCGGACTTGCGCACGGCTACGTGATGGTGAGCAAAAGCCGCTACCTGCGGCAGATGCGTCACCACCACGACTTGGTGATGCTCCGTCAACGACACGAGGGCCTGACCGACCGCCAGCGCGGCCTCGCCGCCGATGCCGGCATCCACTTCGTCGAACACCAGAGTGGGCGGGCCGTCGGTGAGGACCAGCCGCAGCGCCAGCATCACCCGCGCCAGCTCACCGCCGGAAGCGGCCTTCGACAACGGTCCCGGCGGCGAGTCCCGGTTGGCGCTGAAGAGCAGCTCGACGCCGTCGCTTGGCGGATCACCGGCAACGCAGACCTCCAGTGTCCCACTGGCCAGCGCCAGCGACGTCAGATGCCGTCGAACTGCTTCGGCGAGACCGGGTGCTGCGGCCCGGCGAGCGGAGGCCACAGCCTGAGCTTCGTCGCCGACGCGGAGCTGCGCCGCAGCAATGCCCTCCTCCAACTCGGAGGCAAGCTCCGCATGACGCTCGAGCTGCGAGAGACGCTCTGCTGCCCGGGCGCCGAACGCTGCCACTTCCGAAAGCGTGTCGCCGTACTTGCGAGTCAGCTCGCGCAGCAACTGATGCCGCGCACGCACTTCGGCCAGCGCCCGCGGATCGTCCTCGATGGCGTCGAGCACGCCTCTCAGCTGCGTCACCGTGTCGTCCATCTCCGCTGCCGCTGCCGACAGCCGATCATGCACAAGCGCAAATGCCTTGCGGCCGGCCAGAGCTGCCGCAGCGCTGCCCAGTCTGTCGATGGCACCGTCGTCGCCGGACAGCGCGCTGCGTGCTGCGTGGCCGTCGACAAGGTGGGCTGCGGCATCCGCCAAGAGATCTTCCTGCGCAGCGATCTGTTCGAGCTCGCCAGGATCGTCCAACCGGGCAGATGAGATCTCGTCGACCTGGTACCGGAGCAGGTCCATCTCCTGCACTCTGGCGCGCGCATCCCCTCCGAGCGCCCGCAGATTGTCCGCCAGTGCGCGTAACTCGTCTCGTGCGATCCGCAGCGGCCGCAGGTCGATGCCGCCCCAGCGGTCCAATGCGTCGCGCTGGGTGCGGGGACGCAGCAACGACTGGTGCTGGTGCTGGCCGTGCAGATCCACGAGTCCGATGCCGAGCTCGGCAAGCTCAGGCGCCGACGCCATGGCGCCATCCAGATAGGCGCGACTGCGACCTGCGGCAGGAATGACACGGCGGAGCAAGCGCTCGGCGCCGTCGGGGCTGACGAACCGGCCCTCCACGACCGCTTCGTCTGCACCAGCTCGCACCATCGCGGGGCCCGCGCGGCCCCCCATGAGCAGCTGCACCGCTTGGACGACGAGCGTCTTGCCGGCACCGGTCTCGCCGGTCAGCGCCGTCATGCCGCCGCCGAGCACCAGCCTGGCGCTCGAGATCACGCCAAGATTGCGCACTGCCAGCTCGGCCAGCATCGTGGACTCAGCGATCCTTGAGGCCGAACTTGTGCTTCAGCACGCGATGGAAGCTGTCGCCCCCTGCGGTGACGAATCGAGCTGTGCAGGCGGCACGCGTGACCACGAGCTCGTCGCCGGTCTGCAGCATCGTGGCGGATCGACCGTCCACGGCCGCCAGTGCCGGCCGCTCGCTGATCACCCGGATGCCGATCTCGGTGTCCGCCCCCAGCAGCAGCGAGCGATCGAACAGCATGTGCGGCGCAACCGGCGTGACCTGCAGCGACGAGTGCGTCGGGGCAACGACGGCCCCACCTGCCGACAGGCTGTAAGCAGTGGAGCCAGTCGGCGTCGACACGATGATGCCGTCCGCTGCGTAGGTGGCGAACATGTCGCCGTCGAGCCGTACCTCCAATCTGACGGTGTGGCCCGTGTCGCGCTTTTCGAGGACGACCTCGTTCAAGCCTGTCCACACCGCACCCTCATCGGGGTCGTCGGGTTCGGCGCCCGACGCCCTGCACACTGTTGCGGCGACCATCATCCGCTCGGAGATGCCCAGTGATCCCGCGAGGGCCGATGCGACAACGTCGATCAGCTCGGCTGGCTCGAACTCTGTCAGGTAGCCGAGGTGGCCGACGTTCACCCCGAGCACGGGCACTCCCGCGGCAGCGACCAAGTCGAACGAGCGCAGCATGGTGCCGTCGCCCCCGACGCTCACGGCGAGGTCGAGAGCCGTGCGAATCGGCTCGGCTGCGATCAGATCGCTGCGACCGATGGCTACCGCTTCACTGCGTCCCATCTCGACGGCATGGCCCTCATCGGAGAGCCAGTCCACCAGCCCCTTGGACGCCGACAGCGCCTCTGAGCGCTCAGCGTGGGCGACGACGAGCACCGCACTCATCGGGCACGTCCTGAGCAGGCGGATGCAGAGCCGAGTCCTCTCGTCACGTCACCTGTTCCTTCCCGCCCTTGTTCCTCATTCTCATTGGATATGGACTCACGGGCCGCTCGGGCCACGGCTTCGCCTGCCGGCTCAGCCTCTGGCGCTGCGTGGATCAATTCGGCGCGCCGTACCGCTTCGGCGGAAGCGTCGGCAAAATCGAAGCCGTCCGTGCCAGCGGGGTGGCCGGCAGTCGGCGGCCCGCCGCTCGCTGTCCGTCGGCAGTGCAGGAAGAACTCGACGTTGCCTGCCGCACCGCGTACCGGAGAAGGGACGACACCCGCTGGCGCGACGTCATGGGAGGACGCCGACGCTGCAACCTCGGACAGCACTCGTCTCCACACCGCCGAATCGCGCACGACGCCCTTGCCCCGCGAGGCCTCGCGGCGGCCGGCTTCGAACTGCGGCTTGACGAGCAGCACGAGGTCGCCGCCTGGTGCGATGCACCGGGCCAGGTTTGCCATCACCGTCCGCAGCGAGATGAACGACAGATCGGCAGTCACGAAGTCGGCCGACCCGCCTATGTCATCGGGTCCGAGATGTCGCACATTGCAGCCTTCTCGTACTGTCACGCGGGGATCCGAGCGCAGGCCCGCATCGATCTGTCCGCGACCGACGTCGATTGCCACGACTTCGGCTGCGCCGCGCTGCAGCAGGCAATCGGTGAATCCCCCAGTGCTCGCACCGGCGTCGAGTGCGCGCCGGCCGCGAACGTCGATCTTGAAGGAATCGAGGGCTGCATCGAGCTTCTGACCACCCCGTGACACGAACCGAGCGCGCTCGCCGCTGATATGGACCGGTTCGGATGCAGCCACCATCCGCGACGCCTTGTGCGCGACCGCACCGCTGACAAGCACCCGGCCACCGGAAATGAGCTCCTGCGCGGCAGTTCGAGACGGTGCCATGGCTCGGCGCACTAGCTCTCTGTCAAGGCGTCGTCGCACGGCTGTCATATGGCCGAAAGTACCAGCGCACTCGGCCGCCGCCGCAGAGATTTCTGGGCGAAAAGAGAACTCGTCAGACGAGCCAAGTGCCGCGTGAGCGCAGCATCTGGCCGATGTCGGCGGGACCCTGCTTCTGCTGGGCCGCGGCCAGCTGCCGCGTCGTGGCCATGGCGTACTCGCTGCGCCGCACGGCGCGGAACACGCCGATCGGTGTCGGCTCGAAGGGGCCACGAGCCAGCCGGGCCAGCATGAATGCCGTCGAGGGGTCGTGCTTGGACTCGTCATGAACCAGCAACTCGCCGGGACTCACGTCAGCGGTGTGGACGACCCGGGCGCAGCCGGCCTCATCGATCACGCCGAATTCTCCGTCAGCTCCGAAACGAATGGACTCGCCGTTGCGCAGCGGGATGAGGTTGGCGTCGCGATTCTGCTTCTTCGTGACGCCCTCGAATGCGCCGTCGTTGAAGACATTGCAGTTCTGGAAGACCTCGACGAACGCCGCTCCGTCGTGGGCATGCGCCCGACGGAAAGTGTCCATCATGTGCTGGCGGTCCATGTCATGAGTCCGGGCCACGAACGAGGCCTCTGCCCCGAGCGCGACTGCCAGCGGGTTGAACGGCGCATCCAACGAGCCCATCGGCGAACTCTTGGTGACCTTGCCGATCTCGCTGGTCGGGCTGAATTGGCCCTTGGTGAGACCGTAGATCTGGTTGTTGAACAGCAGCAGCTTGATCTTGACGTTGCGCCGGAGCGCGTGGATCAGGTGGTTGCCGCCGATGGACAGCATGTCTCCGTCGCCGCCGATCACCCACACGTCAAGGTCGGGGCGAGCCATCGCCAAGCCGGTCGCAATGGCTGGTGCGCGTCCGTGGATCCCGTGAACGCCGTAGGTGTTCATGTAGTACGGGAATCTGGCGGCGCAACCGATGCCCGAGACGAACACCGTGTTGCGCGGCTCGGCGCCGAGGCTCGGCATCAGCATCCTCAGCGCGGTGAGGATGGAATAGTCGCCGCAGCCAGGACACCACCGCACCTCCTGGTCGGAGGCCCAGTCGCCGGGCTGAGTCGTCGCTGTGAAGGACGTGTCGGTCATCGTGGTGCTCGCCTCTATGGGTTCTCTATGTGCTCGATGCTGTCGGTTTGCGCAGTTTTGCGCAGTCTTGTCATGCCGTGCGGGTGCTCACACCGATGCAAGCGACTCGAGTCGCTTGCGAACGGCGTCCGTCACTTCGCCGGTGGTGAACGGCACACCATCGATCTTGCCGATGTGCTCGACGTCGATCAGATACTTGGCGCGCACGATGTCGCACAACTGCCCCTTGTTCATCTCGGGGCATACCACGGCGCGGTAACGCCGCAGCACCTCGCCGAGGTTGGCCGGAAGCGGATGCAGATGGCGCAGATGCACCTGCGCCACTTCGAAGCCGGCCTCGCGCAACCTGCCTGCCGCCGCGTCGATGGCGCCCCACGTCGATCCCCAGCCCAGCACGACCAAGTCGGCGTCGGCATCGCCGACGACCTCGACGTCAGGCACGTCGACGCCGTCGATCTTGGCCTGTCGCAGGTCGACCATCAGCTGGTGATTCTCGGGCTCGTAGGAGATGTTGCCGGTGCGGTCCTCTTTCTCGATGCCGCCGATTCGGTGCATCATCTCCGGCGTGCCGGGAATCGCCCACGGTCGGGCCAGCGTTTCAGGGTCGCGCAGGTACGGCAAGTAGATGCCGTCGCCGTCCTCGTTGGTGCCGTTGAATTCCGTGGCGAAGTCGACGCCGATATCGGGCAGCGAATCGACGTCAGGCAACAGCCACGGCTCGGAACTGTTGGCCAAGTAGCCGTCGGACAGCACGATCACCGGTGTCCGGTACTTGAGCGCGATGCGACATGCCTCTATCGCGATGTCGAAGCAGTCGGCCGGGCTGCGCGGGGCCACGACCGGCAGCGGCGACTCGGAGTGCCGCCCGTACATAGCCATCATCAGGTCGGCCTGCTCGGGCTTGGTGGGCAGGCCGGTGGACGGACCGCCGCGCTGGATGTCCAAGACCACCAGCGGCAGCTCCAGGCTCACCGCCAAGCTGAGCGTCTCGCCCTTGAGCGCCAAGCCCGGACCCGACGTGGAGGTGAACGCAAGCGCCCCCCCGAATGCCGCCCCAACCGCGGAGGCCGCAGCGGCGATCTCGTCCTCGGCTTGGAAGGTCCGCACGCCGAAGTTCTTCTTCATCGACATTTCATGCAGGATGTCCGAAGCAGGGGTGATGGGGTACGAACCCAAGAAGACCGGCAGGCGGGCCAGCTGTCCCGCAACGATGCAACCCCACGCCAAGGCCGTGTTGCCGTTGACGTTGGTGTACTCGCCGGGCGCCAGCGGCGCAGGCTTCACCTCGTAGTGCGCCTCGAAGATCTCGGCGGTTTCGCCGAAGTTGTATCCGGCCTTGAAGGCTGAGGTGTTGGCATCGATGACCTGGGCGCGGCCCCGGAACTTGGTGTTGATGAACTCGAGCGTCGGCTCGACGGGGCGGGTGTACATCCACGAGATCAGGCCGAGAGCGAAGAAGTTCTTGGATCTCTCCGCGTCACGCGGCTTCACGCCGTGCTCAGCCACCGCGTCGCGGGTGATCTGGCTCATGGGCACGGGATAGGTCCGGTAATCGTCGAGCGTCCCATCGTCGAGAGGATTGCTGGCGTATCCGGCCTTTTCCAGATTGCGCTCGTTGAACGCATCGGTATTCACGATCAGCGCTCCGCCCTGCGCGAGATTGTGCAATTGGGCCTTGAGCGCTGCGGGGTTCATGGCCACAAGCACGGTCGGTGCGTCACCAGGCGTGGTGATGTCGAAATCGGAGATGCGTACCTGGAACGCCGAGACGCCTGCCAGCGTCCCTTGCGGCGCCCGGATCTCAGCGGGGAACTCGGGCAGCGTCGACAGGTCGTTGCCGAGCGCCGCCGAGATGCTCGTGAACTGGTCGCCCGTCAGCTGCATGCCGTCGCCGGAATCGCCGGCGAAGCGGATGATGACCTCATCGATCTCCTGCAGCGGCAGTTCGCGCGATGCGGTGTCGGTCACGGTTGCTCCTCGAAGAAATAGGGCGCTGGAGGTTGCGGCCGCTTCAGGCGACCACGCTAGCCGCGTCCGCGACGATGCGGCGGTGGGGAATCACCTCAGGCGATAGTCACCGCCGGGTCCATGTAGACGTCCTGGATAGCGCCGAGCAGCTCGACGCCCTCGGCCATCGGCCGCTGAAAGGCCTTGCGGCCTGAAATGAGTCCAATACCGCCGGCTCGCTTGTTCACGACTGCTGTCGTCACCGCCTCAGCCAGGTCAGTGGCACCCGAACTGGCGCCGCCGGAGTTGATCAAGCCCACGCGTCCCATGTAGCAGTTGGCCACCTGCCAGCGGCACAGGTCAACGGGATGATCGCTGGTGAGCTGGTCGTAAACGGCTGCATGGGTCTTGGCGAAACCCGGAACCGAGACGAATGCACCGTTGTTTTCGGGCAGCTTCTGCTTGATGATGTCAGCCTCGATCGTCACCCCGAGGTGGTTGGCTTGGCCGGTGGCGTCGGCCGCCACATGGTGGTCGATGCCCTCGACGTTGATCGCCGAGTTGCGCAGGTAGCACCACAGCACGGTGAACATGCCGAGCCGGTGCGCCTCCTCGAATGCCGCGGCCACTTCTGTGATCTGGCGGCCGCTCTCGGCCGAGGCGAAGTAGATCGTCGCCCCGACTCCCGCAGCACCGAGCTCATGGGCGCGGGCGACCGATCCGAACATGATCTGGTCGTAGCTCGCCGGGTATGTCAGCAGCTCGTTGTGATTGAGCTTGACGATGAACGGGATCCGGTGGGCGTACCGACGCGACACTGCGCCGAGCACGCCGAAGGTGGCGGCTACTGCGTTGCATCCGCCCTCGATGCCCAATTCCACGATGGACGCCGGGTCGAAGTAGATCGGGTTCGGGGCGAACGAGGCCGCACCCGTGTGCTCGATTCCCTGGTCTACCGGCAGGATGGAGACGTAGCCAGTGCCGCCGAGCCGGCCGCTGTCGAACAGCGATTGGAGGCTCCGCATGACCTGCGGGGAGCGGTCGGTGCCGGCTACGACCTCGGTCACGAAGTCGGGGCCGGGCAGGGTCAGCAGGTCCCGTCCGATGCCTTCGCACTTGTGGTCCAGCAGATAGGAGGCCTGGTCGCCCAGCAGGCACTCGATGTCAACGGTCACGGTCGGTAGTCATGTCGGCTGCGTGTCTCGCACGTTCAGGCGTCGCTGGTCCCTTGGTCGGTACATGGGGGCGGCAGACGCCGATCAACGGGTTCACTCTACCCGCGCCCCAAGATGATCGGCTGATCCGCGTGCCGTCGAGACACATGCGGATCCACCGATCTCAGCAGTCGCTAGTGCGGTGTCCACATACCTGCGCATGGTGACACCGAAGCAAAACACTGGAACTGCGGGCAAATCTTAGGTTCGCAAGCGCGCGAACGTTTGTGGACATCGCACTAGGAGACTGCTGATTTATTCGGATCCGGGCAAGTCTGCAATGCTCTGACCTGCGGCTTTGTGTCCGTGAATCGGCGATTTCGGCAATTGCTCAGCAGTCTCCTAGTGGTGCGTCGCGGGTTTCGTTGCACGGTGCGCTGGTCTTCTGACCTGTGCAAACAGCGGATGGCACCCCGCGAGCAAACCTCAGGACACACCGCTAGTCGCCCTGCGAGCCGAGCGCGTCGAGCCTGTCCTGCACGTCCACAAACCCGGGTTCGACCTCGGCAATCCGGGAGAACCCGCGCCGGGCCCGCTGCAGGTCACCCACCCGGTCGTACAGGTCCGCGAGTGCGTACCAGAGTCGCAGGTGGTGCTCTTTGGGTCGCTTGGGACGCAGCGGGCCCGCCTCGAGCAGGCGGATGGCGTCAGCCGGTCTGCCCTCGTCGGCGAGTGCCCCGGCGGCCACGATCCGGCCCTCCGTCATCGTCTGTGCGTCTGGATCGGCATGCCGCAGCCGGTCCCAGACATCGTGCACCTCGTTGAGCCGGCCCAGCGCCCGGTAGCAGTCCGCAAGGACGGGCAGCTGATCGACGGAGCCAGTCAGCTCCTCGTACTGCTCGAGCCGGTGAGAAGCGGCCATCCACCGGCCTAAGCGGTACAGCGCAAGACCGTGCAGTTCCTGCACCTCAGCTACGGCTGCGTAGCGGGACGCGAGCGGGCGCAGGACTGCGTGTGCATCTCCGAATCGCTCAGCAAGGAAGTCCTCGCCGGCTTCACGCAGGCGCCGTGCCAGCCGCGCCTGTTGTTCAGGCGACATGCCGCGAACCCCTGGCCCCTCAAGCTGCGGCGTGTCCAGTCGCACATTCGGCCGTCGACGAGGCTGGGTGCTCTCAGCGGGACGCGGGGCGGGCTGGAGCCACAGTGGCGGTTCCGGTCGCCTGCTTTGACGTTCAGGGGTCTTGGCAGCGTAGGCGTCACCCCGATCCGCACCGGGAATCGGATGAAGCACCGACGCTCCCTTGCGGGCCACGCCGCCCCAATCGGTCCGTCGCGCTGCTTTGCCAGCGACATCGTCGACCGGTTTGTCCATCCGATGCGTCGTCCGCTGTCCGCCTTGGCCGCGCCCCCGATCAGGATCACGCCGTCGGCCGCTGTCAGAGTTGTCGCGACGAACTTGCCCGCTCGTCGGGCCTCGACTCCGCCGCTCACGTCGGCTGTCATCACGCTCGCCGTCTTGGCGACCGCGGCGAGCGCCGCTGGATTCGCGGTCGCCGCCGCGTGCGACCCCGTCCCGGCGATTGCGCATCTGCGCTCCGCCTTGGTCGCGCCGAGGGCGCCGTTGCTGAGCGCGCCGTTGTGGGTCCTTGCGAGACGGGCGCCGGTTGTCTGCCACCCTGCGAGGGTAGGCCCCGAACGCGAAGAACCCCCGCCGCAGATGCGACGGGGGTTCAGGGTTCCGGCAGCGACCTACTCTCCCAGGGGAATTGCCCCCAAGTACCATCGGCGCTGACAGGCTTAACTTCCGTGTTCGGAATGGGAACGGGTGTGGCCCTGCCGCCATAACCACCGGAGATCTGTCGGTCCAGATCGCTGCACTGCGTTCGGACCTGCCGAACGCAGCATTCTGCACAGCGATGCACGCACAGCGCACGTTCGTGACGTGCACTTCCTCGAGGCTGAGTACCGATACCAAGCCCTCGGCCGATTAGTACCGGTCTGCTGAACACATTGCTGTGCTTACACATCCGGCCTATCAACGTGGTTATCTGCCACGGGCCTTACCTGGTTGTACCAGTGGGAGATCTCATCTTGGAACAGGCTTCGCGCTTAGATGCTTTCAGCGCTTATCCCTTCCGCAGGTCGCCAACCAGCCGTGCTCCTGGCGGAACAACTGGCACACGAGAGCTGCGTCCATCCGGGTCCTCTCGTACTACGGACAGCTTTCCTCAAATCTCCTACGGCTACAGAGGATAGGGACCGAACTGTCTCACGACGTTCTAAACCCAGCTCGCGTACCGCTTTAATGGGCGAACAGCCCAACCCTTGGGACCTGCTTCAGCCCCAGGATGCGATGAGCCGACATCGAGGTGCCAAACCTTCCCGTCGATATGGACTCTTGGGGAAGATGAGCCTGTTATCCCCGGGGTACCTTTTATCCGTTGAGCAACGACGCTTCCACACGCAATCGCTGGATCACTATGCCCTGCTTTCGCACCTGCTCGACCTGTATGTCTCACAGTCAAGCTCCCTTGTGTCATTGCACTCGACGACTGATTGCCAACCAGTCTGAGGGAACCTTTGGGCGCCTCCGTTACCATTTGGGAGGCGACCGCCCCAGTCAAACTACCCGCCTGGCACTGTTCCCGAACCCGATCAGGGTCCTGGGTTAGAGTTACGACATGAGCAGGGTCGTATTTCAAGGGTGACTCCACGTATGCTGGCGCACACGCTTCCTCGTCTCCGACCTATCCTACACAACACGTGCCACAACCCAATACCAAGTTATAGTAAAGGTCCACGGGGTCTTTCCGTCCTTCTGTAGCCAACGAGCATCTTTACTCGTACTTCAATTTCGCCGGGTCTGTGGTTGAGACAGTGGGAAAGTCGTTACGCCATTCGTGCAGGTCGGAACTTACCCGACAAGGAATTTCGCTACCTTAGGACCGTTATAGTTACGGCCGCCGTTTACCGGGGCTTAGGTTCACAGCTTCGCTCCGAAGAGCTAACCGTTCCCCGTAACCTTCCGGCACCGGGCAGGCGTCACAGCGTATACATGGTCTTACGACTTCGCACGCTGCTGTGTTTTTAGTAAACAGTCGCTTTCCCCTATTTTGTGCCACCCGTTCAGGCTCGGACAGCAAGTGCCGTCACCATCATGGGGTCATCCTTCTCCCGAAGTTACGGATGCAATTTGCCGAGTTCCTTAACCACAGTTCTCCC